>NZ_JBEPBI010000025.1:0-62337 GCF_040299045.1 Streptomyces sp. NPDC001027 | reverse complement strand
GGGTGGGGCGGTTGTTGGGGTGGCGGGTGGTGGCGTGGGGGGTGGGGGGGGGGCGCGGGGGCCCGGTGTGCTCGCTCGGGGTGGGCCCCCGTCGCCGCGCCCGGCGTGGGCGCCCGGCGTGGGGTCAGAAACGGTCGCAGTGCTTGCCGGCCCAGAAGATGTCGGCCGAGACCGTGTCGACCGCGCCGATGTACGGGCTGCAGACGCCCTTGTCCCCGCCGAAGTGGTGGTGGTGCTCGCGGGGACCCTCGTCGGCGGTGGCGGCCGTCGCGCCGGCGGCGGCGAGGGCGAGGCCGAGGACGGTGGCGGCGAGGACTGAACGGATGCGCATGGTGTTCCTCTCACGGAGCTGAGCGATCACGCCCAGTGGTCCCCGTTCGCCTCCGCGCGCACACGCCACACCACCCGTACGGACGCCCACGCCCAGCCGGAGGGCTCAACGTTCGAGGAACACCCGCCCGCCGATCTCCACCCAGCCGTACGGCTGGGGGGCCGTGAGGATCTGGGAGCCGGCGCCCTGGGTGATGTTCAGGGCCCGGCCGAGGCGCTCGGTGAGCAGCAGCGCCGCGGCGCCCGTCGCCTCGTCCTCCTCGACGCCGTCGTCGCGGCCGGGGAAGCCGCGGGCGCGGATCCGGCCCGCGGGCTCGTCCTCCCAGGCCCATGCGTAGATCCACTCGCCCTTCGGCGGCACGGGCAGGTCGTCGACCTCGGCGGCGGTGGCGTACTGACGCAGGGTGCGCGGCGGGGCCCATTCGGCGCGGGCCTCGATCCAGGTGAACTCCCCGTCGAGCCGGGTGCCGACGACCCCGGCGGGCGTGACGAGCTCGGGCACGTCGAGCAGCCAGCCGACGCCGACGCACGGGTGGCCCGCGAACGGCAGCCGCGTGGTGGGCGTGTAGATGTCGATGACGCCGCGCTCGGGGTCGTCGACGAACACGGTCTCGCTGAAGCCGAGTTTGGCCGCGAGCTCCTGCCGGTCCTCGCGCTCGGGCAGCACCGAGCCCTCGCGCACCACGCCCAGTTCGTTGCCGTAGCCGCCGTTCGGCGCGCAGAAGACGCGGAGCACGTCGTAATCAGTCACCGGGGAATTGAAGCACTGCCGGCGGTCGCGCACGGCGATCTCGTTGGTCTCGAAAACGGAATCTTTGAATTTTCTTTGACTCGTTCTTGACGTCCGTTTTGGCACTCCGTGATCACCTCGTGCTCTTACAGCGTCTATGAGAGCTGAATCACGGCCCGGACGGGTATTACGCAGGTAAGCCTTGGATAAGTTAGGCGAGCCTCACCAATCCGTGTGAGCCCTGTCACGTGATTTTTCAGCCACCGCTGGGAGCCCGAATGCGAGCCGCCAGACTCTCCGTCGTCACCGCCGTCGCCATGGTGACGGCCCTGACCGCCGTCACGGCCTGCACCTCGAAAAGCGGGGACGAGGACGGCGAGCGGGTCATCGCGGTGACCGCCACCGACTCCAAGTGCGAGACCTCCAAGAAGGAGATCTCCGCGGGCCACGTCGAGCTCGCCATCGAGAACAAGGGCTCCAAGGTCACCGAGGTCTACATCCTCTTCCCGGACGACAGGGTCGTCAGCGAGCGCGAGAACATCGGCCCGGGCACCAAGCAGCGGGTCACCGCCGAGGTGAAGGCCGGCACGTACGAGATCGCGTGCAAGCCGGGCATGAAGGGCGACGGCATCCGCCAGGACCTCAAGGTCACCGGCGGCACGGCGGCCAAGCGCGACCCCCGTCTGGACAAGGCCGTGGCCGCCTACCGCTCCTACGCGCAGGCCCAGGCCGACGAGACCCTGCCCAAGGTCGCGACCTTCGTCGCGGCGGTCAAGGCCGGCGACCTCGAGGCCGCGAAGAAGGCCTACGCGCCCTCCCGCATCGGCTGGGAGCGCACCGAGCCGGTCGCGGAGTCCTTCGGCGACATCGACCCGAAGGTCGACGTCCGCGCCGACGGCCTGGAGGCCGGCCAGAAGTGGACCGGCTGGCACCGGCTGGAGAAGGCCCTCTGGCAGGACAAGAAGATCGGCGCCGAGGAGAAGACCCTCGCCGACCAGCTCGTGACCGACCTGACCGACTGGCAGAAGCGGGTCGGCAAGGCCGAGATCACCCCGACCTCCATGGCCAACGGCGCCAAGGAGCTCCTCGACGAGGTCGCCACCGGCAAGGTCACCGGCGAGGAGGAGCGCTACTCGCACACCGACCTCGTCGACTTCAAGGCCAACGTCGAGGGCGCGCAGAAGTCGTACGAGCTGCTGAAGCCGGTCGCCCAGGAGAACGACCCGGCCCTGGTCACCGAGCTGGACAAGCAGTTCGCCGCGCTGAACGCGCTGCTGGACGCCTACCGGCCGAACGCCACGTCCTACGAGTTCACCTCGTACGACAAGGTCGGCGCCGCCGACCGCAAGAAGCTGTCGGACGGGGTCAACGCGCTCGCGGAGCCCCTGTCCAAGCTCGCCGCCGCCGTCGCCAAGTAACCGAACAGCATCCGAGGGGCCAGGACATGACGGAGTCGGACACCCAGGGCGCCAGCCCGTCGCGACGGTCGCTGATCAGCTGGGGCGGGGCCGGGCTCGCGCTCGGCGCCGCCGCGGCGGGCGGAGCGGTCGCGATGACCCGCACAGGCAACGACGTCGAACCGGTCGCCGCCGACGCGGGCGCCGCGGTCGACTTCCACGGCGCGTACCAGGCGGGCATCGCCACGCCCGTGCAGGACCGCCTGCACTTCGCCGCGTTCGACGTGACGACCACGGACCGCGCCGAGTTCGTCCAGCTGCTGAAGGACTGGACCGAGGCGGCCCGCCGGATGACGGCCGGGAAGGCGGTCGGCGAGGGCGCGTTCGGCGGCCTTCCCGAGGCCCCGCCGGACGACACCGGCGAGGCGCTGGGCCTCAAGCCGTCCCGGCTGACCCTGACCGTCGGCTTCGGACCGTCCCTGTTCACGAAGTTCGACCTCGCCGCCCGGCGGCCGGACGCACTCGTCGACCTGCCCGCCTTCGCCGGGGACGCCCTCGACGCGGCCCGCAGCAACGGCGACCTGTGCGTGCAGGCCTGCGCGGACGATCCGCAGGTCGCCGTCCACGCGATCCGCAACCTGGCCCGGATCGGCATGGGCAAGGTCGTCATCCGCTGGTCGCAGCTCGGCTTCGGCAAGACCTCCTCCACCACGCCCGACGCGCAGACCCCGCGCAACCTGATGGGCTTCAAGGACGGCACCCGCAACATCGCGGGCACCGAGACCGACCGGCTGAAGAAGTTCGTGTGGGTCGGCGAGAAGGACGGTCCCGACTGGATGACGGGCGGCTCCTACCTCGTCGCCCGGCGCATCCGGATGCACATCGAGACCTGGGACCGCACCTCGCTGCAGGAGCAGGAGGACATCTTCGGCCGTGACAAGGGCGAAGGCGCCCCGGTGGGCAAGGCGAAGGAGCACGACGAGCCGTTCCTGAAGGCGATGAAGCCCGACGCGCATGTCCGGCTCGCGCACCCCGACTCCAACCAGGGGTCGACGATCCTGCGCCGCGGCTACTCCTTCACCGACGGCACCGACGGTCTGGGCCGGCTGGAGGCGGGGCTCTTCTTCCTCGCCTACATGCGCGACGTGAGCAACGGATTCATCCGCATCCAGCGCCACCTGGCGACCGACGCGCTCAACGAGTACATCCAGCACGTGGGTTCGGCCGTCTTCGCCGTCCCGCCGGGCGTCCGCGACAAGGACGACTGGTGGGGCCGGACGTTGTTCTCCAAGGAGGCGTAGCCGTGTTCTCCAACTACCTGATCGGACTGCGCGAAGGCCTCGAGGCCAGCCTCGTCGTCTGCATCCTCATCGCCTACCTGGTCAAGACCGACCGCCGGGACGCCCTGAAGCCGGTGTGGGCAGGCATCGCCGTCGCGGTGCTCATCGCCATGGCCTTCGGCAGCGTCCTCGAATTCGGCTCGCAGGAGCTGACGTTCGAGGCGCAGGAGGCGCTCGGCGGCTCGCTGTCGATCGTCGCGGTCGGTCTGGTGACGTGGATGGTGTTCTGGATGCGGCGCACCGCCCGGCACCTGAAGGCGGAGCTGCACGGCAAGCTGGACGCGGCCCTCGCCATGGGCACCGGCGCGCTGGTCGCCACCGCGTTCCTCGCGGTGGGCCGGGAGGGCCTGGAGACCGCCCTGTTCGTGTGGGCGTCGGTGCACGCGGCCGGCGACGGCACCCCGCGCCCGCTGATCGGCGTGGCGCTGGGCCTCGCGACGGCCGTCCTGCTCGGCTGGCTGTTCTACCGCGGAGCGCTGCGGATCAACCTGGCGAAGTTCTTCACCTGGACGGGCGGCATGCTCGTCGTGGTGGCCGCCGGCGTGCTCGCCTACGGCGTCCACGACCTCCAGGAGGCCGACTGGATCCCGGGTCTGACGGACAAGGCCTTCGACGTCAGCGACACGATCCCGCCCGACAGCTGGTACGGGACGCTGCTGAAGGGCGTGTTCAACTTCCAGCCCGATCCGACGGTCGTCCAGGTCACGGTGTGGCTGCTCTACCTGATCCCGACGCTCGCGCTGTTCCTCGCCCCGGTAGGGTTCGCCTCCGGGAAGGGGAAGGTGAAGTCACCTGATGAGCAGGGAACGCAGCCTCACGACGCTCGGGGCTCCCGGCAGGCGCAGGCCCCGAAGACGTGACCGGTTCGCACTGACCGCGGCCTCGCTCACCGCCGTCTCGCTCCTGGCGAGCGGCTGCGTCGTGGTCCACGGGGAGCGCGAGGTGCTCCCCGGCGCCACGGCGAAGGAGGCCGCGCAGGCGGTCGACCGGTTCACGTCCGCGTACAACAAGGCGGACGCGGCGTACGACGCCTCCCTGGACGCCGCGTACACCGCCGGCGCCCTGCGGGCCATCGACGCGGCGCGTCTGAAGGCGGGACGCGTCAACAACCCGAACGGCAACCCCGAGCACAAGCCGCTGGTGCTGTCGGACGTGTCGTACACGATCCCCGAGAAGGCCGGCTGGCCGCGCTGGTTCGTCGCCGACGCCAAGGGCAACAAGGGCGGCGACGCGCGCTGGCTGCTGGTGTTCACCCGCGACGCGCTGTCCCAGCCGTGGCAGGCGACCTACCTGACGCTGGTGGCGCCGGGCTCGCTGCCGACGTTCGCGAAGGACGAGGACGGCTGGGCGCAGGCGGTGCCCGCCGACACCTCACGGCTGGCGCTCGCGCCCGGGGACCTGAGCCAGGACTACTCCGCGTACCTGCAGAGCGGCGGCGGCCCCTTCGCGGACGGCGCGTACACCAGCGCGCTGCGCGCCACCCGCACGAAGAACGCCAGCCGGCCGGGGCTCGCGACGCAGTACATCGACGAGCAGCTCACCGAGGGCGACTACGCGCCGCTGGCGCTGCGCACCACGGACGGCGGGGCGCTGGTGTTCTTCACCACGCACCACTACGTGAAGCAGACGGCCGCTGCGGGCGCCGCGGTGCCCACACCGAACCAGAGCGTGCGGGCGCTGACGACGGGTGAGATCAAGCAGTCGCTGACGATGGAGTTCGTCGCCAACGAGGTCGCCCTGGCCCCCGCGAAGGGCTCCGCCGGGGGGAAGGTGTCGCTGCTCAGCCGACTCGAGGGGCTCACTGCGGCGAAGGGCGAGTGACGCGCCGCCGCACGGCGCGGACGGGTGGCGGGACGGGCTCGGCGACGGGTCCGGACGCCCCGGGCGCTCAGCGGTGCAGGGGCCAGGCGCCGGCGCTGTGGTCCGGCGCCTCTTCGGCGTGACGGGCGCACGCGTCGGTGAGGCTCTCCAGGAGCGTCAGCGGGTCGGGCAGCGGGTGCTCGGGGCCGCGCAGCCAGTGCACGCTCCGTCCGTCGTCGCCGGGCAGCCGGGCGGGCGGCACGAGCACGTAGGAGCCCCGGCAGTGCCAGCGCAGGCCGGGGTGCTCGTCCATGGTCTCGGGGCGGCAGTCCAGCTCGCAGGGCCACCACTCGTCCTCGTCCTCGGGGGTGCCGCGGGTGAGGGTGAAGAAGAGCAGCCGCCCGTCGTCGCTGACGGCGACCGGGCCGACCTCGACGCCGGCGTCCAGCAGCCGCTCGAGGGCCGCCCGCCCCGCGTCCAGGGGCACGTCGAGGACGTCGTGCGTGATGCCGGTGGCGGTGATGAAGTTGGCCTGCGGCTGATGGCGGGCCCAGCGCTCGATCTGCGCGCGGTCGGTGGTGGACTGCGTCTGCCAGGCGAACGACACCGGGTGCCGGCCAGGGGTCGGACAGCCGACCCGGTCGCAGGAACAGCCGTAGCCGGGGGCCGGATGCGCGGCGGGCGCGAGCGGCAGACCCGCTCCGGCGGCGGCCAGCAGCAGGTCCTCACGGCCGTCTTCGCCTGCGATCTCCGTCGGGCCGCTGGTGCGCAGCCACTCCGACATCCTGCCCCACAGGCCGGTCCGGCCGCCGAACTCCGCGCTCATCTGTCCCCTCGCCTCGCCGTGGTGCGGACAGCATGCCTCATGGTCCCACCATCCTGCGCATCGGGGGGCCGGAGCCGTGAATCGGGGCAGGTGGTGCAGGTGGTACGGGTGGGGCCAGAGTGACCCATGCGGTGCTCGGTCACCGCGGGGCGAGCCCGTGCAGGGCGTAGTCGACGAGGGCGTCGGTGTACTCGTAGGAGATCGGGCCGGTGTACTGCAGCCAGCGCTGGGCGAGCGGCGAGACGAAGAACTCCAGGGCGATGCGCAGGTCGACGTCGGCACGGACCTGACCGGCCTCCTGGGCGGCGCGCAGCCGGTCCGCGTAGAGCCGCAGGGACGGCTCCAGGAGCTTCTCGGTGAACTCGCGGCCGACCTGCTCGTCGACCACGCCCTCGGCGGCCAGGGCCCGGGAGGGCGCCTCGAACCTGGGGTCCGTGAGCTGGTCGACGGTGGCCCGCAGCACGAACTTGAGGTCGGCTGCGACATCGCCGGTGTCGGGGATGGCGTACGGCTCGTGCTCCGCCGCGCCCGCCTCCCGCGCCGCCTGCTCGCCGAGGTCGAGGAAGGCCTCCAGCAGGACGTCGGCCTTCGATCCCCACCAGCGGTAGATGGTCTGCTTGCCGACGCCGGCCCGGGCGGCGATGCCCTCGATGGTGGTCTTCGGATAGCCGACCTCCGCGACGAGGGCGAGGGCGGCTTCGTAGATCGCGCGCCGTGACCGTTCGCTGCGGCGGGCGGTGTCGGGGGCCGGCTTTCCGGGCTGGGTGACCATGCCCCGACGGTACCAAGCGAGTGAGACGCTCCGTCTCGGTAACCACAGCCCACCGGGACGGGGCGGGGCGGGGCGGGACCGTCCCGGCGGGGGGCGGCTCGGCGGGCGCGATCAGCTCGGGGGCCCGGTCGGCTCAGCCGGGCACAGTCGGCTCGGCCGGGCTTGGCCGTCCCCGCCGGGCACAGTCGGCTCGGCCGGGTGGGGTCGTCCCCGCCGGGGGCGGGCGGGGCGGCCGGGTGGGGGTGTCAGGTGGTTTCGCTGGGGTAGTGGACGCCGATCCGCTCGCGGACCGCGTCCAGGGTCCGCATGACGGCGAGACTGCCGTCGAGCGGGACGAGCGGGGACTCGGTCTCGCCGGCCCGCAGGGCGCGCATGACCTCGCGGGCCTCGTGCCGGAACGTGGTGCGGGGGCCGTCGGCCGGGTCGGCGGCGAACTCCTCGGGGTCGTGCCCGGCGCGGTGCAGGACGATCCGGTCGGGGTGGAAGAAGCCGGCCGGAACGTCGATGCGACCGCGCGAGCCGGTCACCGAGGCGGTGGTGCCGGTGCCGCCGGAGACAGAGCAGTGCAGTGCGGCGAGCGCGCCGGAGTCCCAGGACAGGGCCAGCGCGGTCTGCAGGTCGACGCCCTCGGCGGACAGGACGGCCTGGGCGGCGATGCCCGACGGCTCGCCGAGCAGCAGGTGGGCGAAGGAGACCGGGTAGACGCCGAGGTCGAGGAGGGCGCCGCCGCCCTGGGCGGGGTCACGCAGCCGGTGCGAGGGCGGGAAGGGCCCCTCGAGGCCGAAGTCGGCCTGCACGGTGCGGACGTCGCCGATCGCGCCGTCGTCCACGAGGGCCTTCAGGCGGCGGATGACCGGGTTGCAGTACATCCACATGGCCTCCATGAGGAAGCGGCCGCCCGACCGGGCCAGCCCCACGAGTTCCTCGGCCTCGCGCACGTTCAGCGTGAACGCCTTCTCGCACAGCACGTTGCGCCCCGCCTCCAGGCAGAGTCCGGCGGCGGCCCGGTGGGCGGCGTGCGGGGTGGCGACGTAGACGACGTCGACGTCCTCGTCGGCGGCGAGGGCGCCCCAGTCGCCGTAGGCGCGGGCTATGCCGAACCGGTCCGCGAACGCCTTCGCAGAGGCCTCGGTGCGCGAGGCGACGGCCACGACCTCGGCGTCGGGCAGGTCGATCAGGTCCGCCGTGAACGCGGCGGCGATCCCGCCGGTCGCCAGGATGCCCCACCGCACCGTGTCCGTCGTCATACCGCGCCCCGCCCTCGTGCCGTCCCAGCAGTGTGTTCGAGCTGAGAGCATAGGTGGCCGAGACGTCGGAGAGGGAGGGGCGACCGTATGCCGGAGGGTGGGGCCGTGCACCAGGCGCCGGACACGGCCGTGGCGCCGCCGGCGCGGGAGCGACGCCGGACCGGACTGCTCGTCACACTCGTGCTGGGCGGTCTGACGGCCACTCCCCCGCTGTCGATGGACATGTACCTCCCGGCGCTGCCGGAGGTCACCCGCTCGCTGCACGCCTCCGCGTCGACCGTGCAGCTCACGCTCACGGCGTGCCTCGCCGGCATGGCGCTGGGGCAGTTGGTGGTGGGGCCGATGAGCGACCGGTGGGGGCGCCGGCGTCCCCTGCTCGCCGGGCTCGCGGTGTACGTCGTGGCGACCGTGCTGTGCGCGCTGGCGCCGACGGTGGAGGCGCTGGTCGGGTTCCGGCTGGTGCAGGGCCTCGCGGGCGCGGCCGGGATCGTGATCGCGCGGGCCGTGGTGCGTGATCTGTACGACGGCGTGGCGATGGCCCGCTTCTTCTCCACCCTGATGCTGATCTCCGGGGTCGCCCCGGTGGTGGCGCCGCTGATCGGCGCGCAGATCCTGCGGGGCACGGACTGGCGGGGGGTGTTCGTGCTGCTCGCGGCGGTGGGGCTGGCGCTGGCCGTGCTGGTGTGGACCAGACTGCCGGAGACGCTGCCCGCCGCCGGTCGGCACCAGGGCGGGGTGAGCGAGGCGCTGCGCGCGATGCGCCGGCTCCTGTCCGATCCGCCCTTCGCGGGCTACCTCCTGACGGGCGGTTTCGCCTTCGCCGCGCTGTTCGCGTACATCTCCGCCTCGCCTTTCGTGGTCCAGGAGATCTACGGCGCCTCGCCGCAGACGTTCGGCCTGCTGTTCGGCGCGAACTCGGTCGGGCTGGTGCTGATCGGCCAGCTCAACGGCAAGGTGCTGGTGGGCCGGGTGCGGCTGGACCGGGTGCTGGCCGTCGGGCTGGCGACGGTGACGGCGGCCGCGGCGGCCCTGCTGCTCCTGACGACCGGCGTGTTCGGCGAGGTCGGGCTGGCCCCGGTGGCCGTCGCGCTGTTCGTGCTGATGTCCGCGATGGGCGTCACCCTGCCCAACGCCCAGACGCTCGCCCTGATGCGCGTGCGGCACTCCGCCGGTTCCGCCTCGGCGCTGCTGGGCACGTCGTCCTTCCTCATCGGGGCGATCGCGTCCCCGCTCGTCGGCGTCGCCGGGGAGCGCACCGCCGTCCCGATGGCCGTCGTCCAGTTGACGGCCGTGCTGGTGGCGGCGGCCTGTTTCGTGATGTTGTGCCGTCCCTGGCATGCGGGAACGCAGGAGGAGAGCTGAGCACCCCGAGACTGCGCGTCGGCACCCCGGAGCGGGCCGGCCTCGACCCCGAGGAGACGCGGCTGCTCGTCCGCGACGTCGTGGACGCCATCGCCGGGGACCGCCCGTGGGCGGCGGGCGCCGTGGTGGTCGCCGGGCGCGGCCCGGTGATCGCGGTGCGGGAGGCGACGGGCTGGGCGGTGCGGTACTCGGCGTACGACCCGGCGGCCGACGCGGGCGTGGACCTGCCCGTCGGGGAGCGGGCGCCGATGACCGTGGACACGCCCTTCGACCTGGCGTCCCTCACCAAGCTGTTCACGTCGGTCGCGGCGGTGCAGCAGATCGAGCGCGGCACCCTCGGCATCGACGCGCTCGTGGGCGCCTATCTGCCGGACTTCCGCGGGGCCGCCGAGCACGGCGTCACCGTCCGCCAGCTGCTCACGCACACCTCGGGGCTGCGGCCCGAGCTGCCCCTGTACGACTGCGCCGGCGTCGCGGAGCGGATGGCGATGCTGCGCGCGGAGGCCCCGGCGGCCGTGCCGGGCGAGTACCTGTACTCCGACCTGAACATGCTGCTGCTCCAGCAGCTCCTGGAGCGGCTGACCGGCCGCACGCTCGACGTCCTCGTGCAGGAGGGGATCACCCGTCCGCTGGGGATGACGGCCACCGGGTTCGGCCCCTGCCCCGGCGCTGCGGCCACCGAGGACCAGCGGCGGCCGTGGGCGAAGGCCGACCGGGGGATGCTGCGGGGCGCGGTGCACGACGAGAACGCGTGGGCGCTGGGCGGGGTGGCCGGTCACGCGGGGCTGTTCTCCACCGGCGACGACCTGGCGGTGTTCTGCCGGACGCTGCTGGCGGGCGGCTCGTACGGCACCGCCCGCATCCTCGGCCCCGACTTCGTGGAACTCCTGCTGACGCCGCCGGGGCTGGGGTTCGCGGTGGACCAGCCGTGGTTCATGGGCGAGCTGGCGGGCGACGGCGCGGCCGGCCACACCGGTTTCACGGGGACGTCGCTGGTGCTGGACCCGGCGACGGACACGTTCGTGGTGCTCCTGGCGAACACGGTCCACCCGGTACGCCGCCCACCGGACAACTCACCCCGAGCACTGGCGGGAACGCGCATGGCAATGGCGGTGCGGTAGAGCCCGCCGGCCCCTCCGCCCTCTGGCACGCCGGGACGTGCACTTTCAGCCCACCCGCCCTCTGCCACGCCGGGACGTGCATTTTCAGCCCGTCCGGCGTTTGAGGACGAGGCCCCTTCAGGGCCGAAGCGGGGGCCCGGGGGCGGCAGCCCCCGTGAAGGGCGACACCGACACCGGGTGCCGCATAATCGCCGGGTGAACGTCTCCGCCCCCGCCGCCGAAACCCTCCGCACCGCCCTAGGAGAACTCCTCGACGGGCTGCCGCCCAGGCAGGCCGCGCAGGCCGTCGAGCGGCTCATCGCCAGCTACCGGGGCGCCACGCCCACCGACGCGCCCATCCTGCGCGACCGCGCGGACGTGGCGGCCTACGCCGCGTACCGGATGCCGGCGACCTTCGAAGCGGTGCGCTCCGCGCTGGAGGCGTTCGCGGACGCGGTCCCGGGGTGGACGCCGGGCAGCCATGTGGACGTCGGCGGCGGCACCGGCGCCGCGACGTGGGCGGTGAGCTCCGTCTGGGAGGGCACGCGCCCGGTGACCGTCCTCGACTGGGCGGAGCCCGCCCTCGCGCTCGGCCGTGAGATCGCCGCCGCCAACCCCGCGCTGGCGCAGGCCCGTTGGCAGCGCGCCCGGATCGGCTCGGCGCTCGCCCTGGACCCGGCGGACCTGGTCACCGTCTCCTACGTCCTCAACGAGCTGTCCGCCGCCGACCGCGCCGCCCTCGTGGACGCCGCCGCGTCGGCCGCGCAGGCCGTGGTGATCGTGGAGCCGGGCACCCCCGACGGCTACGCCCGGGTGATCGAAGCCCGGGACCGGCTGATCGCCGCCGGCCTCCGGGTGGCCGCACCCTGTCCGCACAGCGCGGCCTGCCCGATCGTCCCCGGCACGGACTGGTGCCACTTCTCGGCGCGGGTCAGCCGCTCCTCCCTGCACCGCCAGGTCAAGGGCGGCTCACTGCCGTACGAGGACGAGAAGTTCAGCTATGTGGCGGCCGCCCGCGTCCCCGTCTCCCCGGTCCCCTCCCGCGTCGTCCGCCGCCCGCAGATCCGCAAGGGCCAGGTGCTCCTCGACCTGTGCGAGGCCGACGAGCGGCTGACCCGCACGACGGTGACGAAGCGACACGGGGACCTCTACCGGGCGGCCCGTGACGCGGACTGGGGAGACGCCTGGCCGCCGGCTGGCGACTGAGTCCGGGCCGGGCGCCTCCCGTACGCTGCCGGGCCATGGACGTGACGAACACGAGGATCGCGGTGGTGACCGGCGCGGGTTCCGGCGTCGGCCGGGCGGTGGCCGGCGAACTGCTGCGCGCGGGCTGGTCGGTGGCGCTGGCGGGACGGCGCGCCGAAGCGCTGGAGGAGACGGCGGCGCTGACGCCGCAGGGCACGAGTCTCACGGTGCGGACGGACGTCTCGCGCCCGCAGGACGTGACGGACCTCTTCGCCGCGGTGCGCGAGCGGTTCGGGCGGCTGGACCTGCTGTTCAACAACGCGGGCACGTTCGGTCCGGGCGGTGTGCCGTTCGAGGAGCTGCCCTACGACGCCTGGCGGCACGTCGTGGACACCAATCTCCACGGCGCGTTCCTGTGCGCGCAGGCGGCCTACCGGCAGATGAAGGAGCAGCGTCCGCAGGGCGGCCGGATCATCAACAACGGCTCGGTCTCGGCACACGCGCCGCGTCCGCTGTCCGCGCCGTACACGGCGACCAAGCACGCCCTCACCGGTCTGACGAAGTCCCTCTCTCTGGACGGCCGGGCGTACGGCATCGCCGTCGGGCAGATCGACATCGGCAACGCGGCGACGGAGATGACGGCGCGGATGCAGACGGGCGCGTTGCAGGCGAACGGCGAGATCGCGCCGGAGCCGGTGATGGACGTCGCCGACGTGGCCCGCACGGTGCGGCACATGGCGGAACTGCCGCTGGAGGCGAACGTGCAGTTCGCGACGGTGATGGCGACGGCGATGCCCTATGTGGGCCGGGGCTGAGCAGCCTCTGCGCGGACGGACCGAGACGCCCTGTGCGCGAACGGGCCGACACGCCCCGTGAAGGACGGGGCCGACACGCTCGTGCGGACGGGGCCCAGCATCGCCGGACGCCGTCCCACGGATCGTCAACTCCTCAACCCACACAATCGGAATTCCTCAGTCCGCACCATTGCGGCCGGTAGCAGACCTATGCTCAACTCTTCTGCACGGAAACTTCACACTTGGTGCACCCGAGTTCCGCACCGAGGATCGAAGAGCCATCCCGAGGGGGGAGGGCAGCCGTCCCATGGCGCCGGGTGGGGGTGGACCTCGCCGGGACCGCGAGGTGCGCACCGGCGCCGCGGGACGGCTGCCACATCGTCAACTGAGCTGCTCGGCCTGCCGGTTGCGCTTTCTGCGCAGCGCGTACGCCCCGCCCGCCGCGAGCGCCACCGCTCCCCCGGCCCCGCCGAGCATCCCCCAGCCGTCCGGCCCGAGGCCCGCCGACGAGGCCTGCCGCACTCCTGGATGCGGCGGCGCCCCCGCGGCCGGCGCCTTCTTCCCGCCCTCGCTCGTCGCCTCGACCAGCGTTCCCACGGACCGCGCCGAACTCCCCTGCGCGAAACCCCAGTCGAGCAGTGCGGCCGTCTCCTCGTACACGGCGTTGTGCCCGCTCTCGGGACGCAGCACGGTGACGATCAGGGTGCGGCCGGCCCGGGTGGCGGCGCCGGCGAAGGTGTTGCCCGCGTTGCTGGTGAAGCCGTTCTTCACGCCGATCAGACCCGGGTACGGCGTCACCCCCGAGGCGCCCGACAGCAGCCGGTCGGTGTTCTCGATCACGCGGGTCCGCCCGCCGCCGGCCGGGAAGCGGGCGGTCCTGGTGGCGCAGTAGGCGCGGAAGGCGGCGTCGCGCAGACCGTGCCGGGCGAACAGGGCCAGGTCGTAGGCGGAGGACAGCTGGCCCGGGTGGTCGTATCCGTCGGGGCTGACGACGTGGGTGTCCAGCGCCTGGAGGTCGGCTGCCCGGGCCTGCATCTCGGCGACCGTCTTCGCGACCCCGCCGTTCATCCGGGCGAGCACCTGCACGGCGTCGTTGCCCGAGCGCAGGAAGACGCCCAGCCACAGCTCTTCGACGGTGTACGTGACGCCGGCCCGCAGGCCGACGAGGCTGGAGCCGGACGGGACGCCGGCCAGGTCCGCGTCGGTCACGGTGTGCCGCTCGGTGCGCGCGAACCTGTCCAGCAGGGCGTCCGCGAACAGCATCTTCAGCGTGGAGGCGGGCGCGAGGCGCAGGTGCGCGCGGTACGCGGCGAGCACCTCGCCACTGTCGTGGTCGGCGACCAGCCAGGCGCGGGCGGTCAGCTTCCTCGGCGGTGCGGCGGCCCCTGCGCCGGCCTGGACGCCGCCTGCGGCCAGCCGGGCCCCGCCGACCACCGCGCGCGTCGCCGCTGCGGACGGCGCGGCACGCAGCGGTGCGGCGGCGAGGGGCGCGCCGGCCACGGCCGCCAGCAGGGAGCGCCGGGACAGCGGGGCCGCCGAAGGCGCCGACGAGGGGGACGGCCGGTGCGAAACCCGTTGAGATGTCGGCTGCGGGGGCTGATGCGGGGAGGGGCCCGAGAGTGCGTGCACTGCGGGACCGTACACGCATCCTCCGTCCCCCACGCACCCTGCGTCCCCCACACCTCCTGTGCCTGCTACGCCTGACCGGTCTCGAAGCGGGAGATGCGGCCGTCGTCCGCGACGACGAAGCTCCACCGGGTGCGCATCTCGCCCCACGTGTCGTTGCGGTAGTCGGCGACGAGAGCGCGGCCGCCGTCCGACTCCCTGGTGACGTCCAGGTGCCCGTGGGAGGAGAAGATCTCCCGGTCGGCCCACTCGACGAGGTCGCGGTCGGAGCCGTCGTCCGCCATGGTCGCGTCGGGCGTGAGGAGGCGGCGGAAGGCCTCCTCGTCATGGGCGTTGACGGCGGCGACGAAGGCCCGGACCGCCGGGTCGCTGAGTCTGTCGATCTGGATCGCCATACCGGCCACATTCACACCGCGCTCCCGTGCCCGCCACCCGAACGGCGTGCAGGACGGGCCGGACGGGTGTGGGAGGTGCGACGGTGGAAACGCGTGGGGGTGTTCCTGTCGTCGTTCCCGCTTCCCCCTCAGGGAGTCACCGTGACCTGTTACGACCGACGTGATCTCGGCCTGCTGCTGCTCCGGCTGGGCACCGGCGGAGTGCTGGCGGCGCACGGCGCGCAGAAGCTGTTCGGCTGGTTCGGCGGGCACGGCCTGGAAGGGACCGGCCAGTTCATGGAGTCCGTCGGCTACGCGCCCGGCAAGGCGAGCGCCACCGCCGCGGGCCTGGCGGAGGCCGGCGGCGGCACGCTGCTCGCGCTGGGCCTCGCCACCCCGGCGGCCGGCGCGGCGGCCGCGGGCGCGATGGCCGGCGCGTCCGCCGTCCACACGCCCAACGGCTTCTTCGCGGCGAGCGGCGGCTACGAGCACGCCGCCTCCCTGGGCCTGGCCGCCGCGGGCCTCGCCGTCGCCGGCCCCGGCCGGCTCTCCCTCGACCACGCCCTCGGGCACACCGTGGACCGCAGCTGGATGGTCCCGGCGGCCCTCGGCGTGACGGCGGCGGTCACCGCGGTGGTCGTGGGCCTGCGCAACCAGCGGCTGCGCAAGCGGGAGGAGGGCGAGCAGGAGGCGCTGTTCGAGGACTAGCAACCCGCGGGGTCCGGCGCAGGTGACGGCCACGGCGACGGCCGCCGCCTGAGAGGCTGCGCCCATGAGCACCGAGCCGCCGCCCCACGCCCACCCTCGGCCCGAGCCCCACGCCCAATCCGGGCCTGAGTCACACGCCCACCCCGAGCCCGCGCCTCACGCCCATCCCGCGCCCCACCCCGGGCGAGAGGCCGCCTCCCCGTCCGCGCGGACCGGCGAGACGGCCGAGCTCTGGGCCACCGTCGACGCCCTCCGTGCCTGGCTGGACGCCGGGCGCGTGCACGACGGCCTCGACGGACTGCTGCTGCGCGTGCTGAAGCTGTCGGAGGAGGTCGGAGAAGTCGCCCAGGCGGTCATCGGCGCGACCGGGCAGAACCCGCGCAAGGGCGTCACCCACACCTGGGACGACGTCCAGAGCGAGCTGTGCGACGTGATCATCACGGCCCTGGTCGCCCTGCGCACCCTGACGCCGGACGCGCCGGCGGTGTTCGCGGCGCATCTGGCGCGGGTGGCGGAGCGCTCCCTCGGCGACGCCGACGACCCGCCGGCATGACCCGCACGGCCGTCCCGCCCCCGACGGCCGCCCGCCCGCCGTCCCGGACGAGCGACCGGGGCGAAGGCCGAACTCCGTTCACGGAACCGCCCGCCCGCGTATCGCGTACCTCTGTACGATCACCGCACGCGAAGCGGGGGCGCTGAGGCGGAGGGGCGGGCATGGACGACAACACAGGCAGACGCAGGTCGACTTGGCTGAGAGCCACGGCGTCGGCGGCCGCGGCGGCGGCGTTGCTCGCCGGCTGCGGCGCGGGGGACGACAAGGCGGCCGAGCCGGGCTCCTCGGCGTCCGCCGGGTCCGCGACGCCGACCGCGTCCGGCTCGCCCTCGCCCACCTCGTCCGTCTCCTCGACGGGCGGTGGCACGGCCACGCCGACCCCCTTCGAGACGGACCCCGCCGCAGTGCCCCGGACGGCGCGTCAGGCCGAGGCGCTGGTGCAGACGGTGACGTTGCAGCCGTCGGCCTGGGGCTCGAACTTCCGGGCCCAGCAGCCCGCCGCGAGCACCCCCGGCACCGTCGCCGTGCTCGACGCACAGTGCCGCTGGCAGCGTCGGCCCCTCCCCAAGACCGTTCTGGCCTCGCTGTCCCGTTACAGCGAACTGCCGGCCGCCGGCGGCAGGGGAACGGTCAAGGTGAGCGCGGTGGTCACCGTGCACGCCACGGTCCGCGACGCCGACCAGCAGCTGGCCGCCACCCTGGAGGAACCGCTGCGCTGCCAGGTGCAGCAGGTCCGCACCGACGAGCGGATCACCGGGCTCGCGTCGGCCGCCAGCCCCTTCGGCCAGGGCGGCAACACCTACGCCGACGACCAGGTCGTCGAAATAGGTTCCTATCTCACGGGGACGACGGTGCAGACGTACCGCTGGTACGTCTATCGGCTCAGCACGGTGACCATGGCGGTGTCGGTGATGGGCGCCACGGGATACCGGCCCGACGAGTTGGAGCAGACGGCGTTGCCCGCCCTGCTCAAGATGCTCAACGGCGTGAAGGCCGAGCTCGGAGGGAAGAGCTGATGGAACCGCTGCGTTCTTCCGACCCCGCGCACATCGCGGACCACCGTCTGCTCGGCCGGCTCGGCGCCGGCGGCATGGGCGTGGTGTACCTGGCGCGCACGCCGGGCGGCGCACTGGTCGCGCTGAAGGTGCTGCTCGCCGAGTACGCCGAGGAGCCGGGCTTCAAGGAGCGGTTCCGCCGCGAGGTGGAGGTCGCCCGGCGGGTCGACAGCCCCTGGGCGGTGCCGTTGGTGGACGCCGACGCGGACGCCGACGCGCCCTGGCTGGCGACGGCGTTCGTGCCGGGTCCGTCGCTGGGCGAGGCGGTGGCCGGGTACGGGCCGCTGTCGGAGGCCGGGGTGCGGCTGCTCGGCGCCCGGCTGGCCGAGGCGCTGGGCGAGGTGCACCGGGCCGGGCTGGTCCACCGCGACCTGAAGCCGGGCAACGTGCTGATCGCCCACGACGGGCCCCGTCTCATCGACTTCGGCATCGCCCGCGCCCCGGAGGACACGGCGCTCACCGCGACCGGCCTGGTCGTCGGCACCCCCGGCTATCTCTCGCCCGAGCAGGCCACGGGTCCCGGTGGCGACGACATCGGCCCGGCGAGCGACGTGTTCTCCCTCGGCTGCGTCCTGGCGTTCGCGGCGACCGGCCGTGCGCCGTTCGGCAGCGGTGCGGTGGACGCCCTCCTGTACCGGGCGGCGCACGACCCGGCGGACGTGGACGGGATCCCGGCGGGGCTGCGCGAAGTGGTGGAAACCTGCCTGGAGAAGGACCCGGCCCGGCGTCCGGACGCCGCGGAGCTGGTGCGGCGGTTGACGACCGGGAGCGAGCCGCACGGCGGATCGCCCGGCGGCTCGCGGGACGACTCCGCCGACACCCCACGGAAAGACTCCGCCGACACCCCACGGGAAGACTCCGACGACAGCCCGCAGGACGGCTCCGACGGCGGCGCCGAGACCGACTCCGACAACGTCCCGCAGGGCGGACCTCCCAGTGACCCGCGGATCGCACTGCAGAGGGCGCCGCAGGGAGAGCAGAAGGCCGAGCCGCAGGACGAGCGGGCGTCGGGATGGCTGCCCGAGCCGGTCACCCGGCTGATCGCCGAACGGTCGGCCGCCGCGCTCGCGCTGCCGGACATCGAGCACACCCAGGTCACGGCGTCCGCCCCGGCGCGGTCCGGCCCCGGGTCGGAAGGCGTGCCGGGCTCCGCTGACGACGTGCAGGACACGCCTCCCGGCCAGGTCACCGACGAGACGACGGCCTCGACGCCCGGGCCGCAGGACGCCCGCCCGCCCGGCCGGCGCCGTTTCCTGCTGCTCGCCGGCACAGCGGCGGCGGTCGCTGCGGGCGCCGGCGGCGCCGCGTGGTGGGCGGCGACCCGGGACGACGACGCGAAGAGCAGCTCGCCCGCCGCCGCCCGGCGACCCGTGCACACCCTCGCGCTGCACGGCGACCTCAGCGGCCCGCAGCAGGAGACGGGCCGGGCCCAGGAGCGCGGACTGCGGCTGGCCGTGGCGGAGTTCAACGCGCGCGGCGACGCCCCGTTCACCGTGCAGGTCAGGGCCGTCGACGACAAGGGCGATCCGGCGACCTCGACCCGGCTCGCCGGGGAACTCACGAAGGACCCGTCGGTCCTCGCCGTGGTCGGTCCGACCACCGACGCCACTGCGCAGGCGGCGCTCGCCGAGTACGACGCCGGGCTGGTGCCCGTCGTCGCCCTGTCGCCCGGCAGCATCAGCCTCGTCCTGCAAGGTTTCCGCTCGTTGCTGCTCGGGCGGCTGCCCGACTCCGTGCTCGCCGTGTACATCAGCAACTACCTGCGCGGCACGGGCCGTTCACGCAAGGTCGGACTCGTCGTCGACCGTCCGGCCGGCAACTACGGGACGGACCTCGCCACCTCCCTCAGCACACAGCTCGCCAACGCGCAGCAGCCCGCCGTTCCCGAGGTGGTCAGCGCGATGCGCGACGACTTCGGCAACGTGGTGAACGCGGTGCTCTCGGCGGGCGTCGACTCCGTGTTCTTCGCCGGACTGCCCGACCGGGGCGCGCTGGTCGCCGCGGCCTTGCGGCAACGGTCCTTCCAGGGTGCGCGGGTGTCCGGCCCGGCGCTGCTCGACGCACGGTTCCTGACCGCGGCTCAGCAGTCCGCCGAGGGCTGGGCGATGGTGGCCCCGGTCATCGACGCCACCCGCAAGCCCGAGGCGGCGAAGTTCGCGGCCGCCTACCGCAAGCGTTTCAAGGAGGTTCCGCCCCGGTACGCGGCGGAGTCCTACGACGTGACCGGCATGCTGCTGAAGGCCCTGTCAGGGCTGCCGGCGAAGAGCCGCACACGGGGGAACCTGCTCGCGGCGGTGCAGACGGGTAAGTACCAGGGCATCACCAAGCAGTACGCCTTCGAACAGACCGGCCAGATGGCCAAGACGGGCTTGATGGCCATCGACGGCACCGGCGGCTTCCTCTGGCGGGTCGAGAAGGGTGACTTCGTGTACGCCGGCCCCGCACCGCTCACCGTCTGATGGAGCCGCTGCGCGTCGGCGACCCGTCCCGGCTCGGCCGCTACCGACTGCTGCGGCGGCTGGGCGTCGGCGGCATGGGCGTCGTCTTCCTGGCCCGTGCGCCGGGCGGGGCGATCGCCGCGGTCAAGACGGTGCGTGCCGCGTACGCGCAGGAGCCCGGGTTCCGGGCCCGGTTCCGCCGCGAGGCGCAGGCCGCCCGGCAGGTGCACAGCCCCTGGGTGGTGCCGCTGCTGGACGCCGACGCCGACGCGGAGACGCCGTGGCTGGCGACGTCGTACGTGCCGGGCCCGTCGCTCTCCGAGACGGTGGACGTGTTCGGGCCGCTGTCCGTCGCCTCCGTGCGGGTGCTGGGCATCCGGCTCGCCGAAGCCCTCGAAGCGGTCCACGCGGCAGGGCTCGTGCACCGCGACGTGAAGCCGGGCAACGTGCTGCTGGCCCCGGACGGGCCTCGGCTCATCGACTTCGGCATCGCCCGCGCCCCGGAGGCGACGGCGCTCACGTCGAGCGGCGTCATCGTGGGCTCGCCCGGCTTCCTCTCGCCCGAGCAGGCGCGGGCGCGCGGCGGGGAGATCGGCCCGCCCAGCGACGTGTTCTCGCTGGCGTGCGTGCTCGCGTTCGCCGCGACCGGGGTGCGGCCCTTCGGTGACGGCGGGGCGGCGGGCGTGCTGCTGCGCACGGTCTACGAGGAGCCGGACCCGGCCTCGTTCCCGGACGCGCTGGCGCCCCTGCTGACCCGCTGTCTGCAGAAGGACCCGGCCGCCCGCCCGGCCCTCGCCCGCGTGCGGGCGGAACTCGACGAGGGCGTAGGCCCCGGCCCGGGCGGCACGGCGGGCTGGCTTCCGGAGCCGGTCGCCCGCCTGATCAACGACCGGTCCGCCGCCGTGCTCGCCCTCGACGCCGTCGAGCCGACCCAGGTGTCCGCGCCGGCCGGCGCGGTGTCCCCGGACGCCGCGACGATGACGACCGTCACGGTGTCACCGTCCGCCGCGCCCGGAATCCGCCGTCGCAGCTTCCTGCGCCTCGGATCGACGGCCGGAGTCCTGGCGGCCGGTGGCGGCGGAGCCTGGTGGTGGAGCACCCGCGGCGGTACGCCGACGACGCCGCCGCCCGCGGCGATCCCGCGTCCCGAACTGCTCGTCGCGTTCCAGGGCGACCTGACCGGGCCCGCGAAGGACAGCGGCAACGCCCAGCTCAACGGCGCCCGGCTGGCCGTCGAGCAGGTCAACGCCCAGAGCAGCCGTCCGCTTCGTCTGAAGCTGGTCCCTTACGACGACGGCGGCGACCCGGCCCGGGCCGCGAGCCTGGCCGAACGCCTGGTGAAGGACACCGGCGTCCTCGCGGTGCTGGGGCCCACCAGCGACGCGTGCTTCCTGCGCACCGAGACCGCGTACACCCTGGCGGCCATGCCGGAGGTCACCGTCTCGGTGGACCTCAGTCTGGACGGCAGGGCGATCGGTTTCGACCAGTTCCGTTCCCACGCGCCGCTGCACGTCGAGAGGACGCTCCTCGCCGCCCCCTGCGTCAGGTACCTCAGCAACCACGTCGACGCGCGCAAGGTGTTCCTGGTGGACGACCGTGCGCAGGGCGACACCGCCTGGAAGCTGTGCGACCTGGCTCAGCAGGCGCTGCAGAAGGCCGGCCGGGCGGCCACGCTGACCAGCGTCCCCGCCGGGAGGGTCGACTACAAGGCGCTGGCCGCCTCGGTGATGTCCGCGGGCGCGGACGCGGTCGTGTGCACCGGCGACGCGGCGCGGACCGCGGGACTGGCCTCCGCCCTGAAGGCGGCCCGCTTCACCGGCGCCTGCGTGGCCACGGAACAGGCCTTCGGCCCCGGATTCCTCACCGCCGCGGGCGCCGCCGCGACCGGCTGGGTCTTCGCGACCTCGTTCACCGACCCGACGGTCCGCCCGAAGGCCCGCGCCTTCGCCGCCGCCTACCGCGCCCGGTTCGGCGCCGCCCCCGGCCGGTACGCGGCCGAGGCCTACGACGCCGTGATGTTCCTGGCGGCGGCCTGCGCGAAGGACGGCGCGGCCCTGCGGGAGCGCGGCGCGATCGCCCGCCATCTGCGCGAGGTCGCCTACACCGGCATCACCCGCACCGTCCAGTACCGCAAGGACCACGGCTTCAACGACGACGCGATGTTCCTCTACCAGGTCGCCGACGGCGCGTTCCGCTACCTCGGCCAGTACCAGGAGGCGGCGGTGTCGTGAGCTGGGGCGGCGGCCGGGGCGGCGGTCACTCCGCGTCGGCGACGACCGAGCCGACCCGGTCGGCCAGGCCCGGGTCGCGTCGGACCAGGAGCGTCGCGTAGCAGACGGCCGCGACGAGGGTGGCGAGTGCGGCGTACGGGAACCAGCTGTACGGGGCGGGCTGTCCCGGCTTGGCGAGGTAGTACAGCGGGACCAGTACGGCGAGGGCGCCGGCCGCGGGCAGCACCACGTGCCGCACGATCCGGAACTCCTGCGGACGGTACCTGCGGTAGTACAGCGGCAGCGCGATGTTGGACGCGAGGTAGACCAGCAGGATCAGGATGGCGCCCAGGGTCGACGACTCGGCGAAGAACACCACCGGGTTCATCTGACCGCCCTCGGCGCCGAGCACATGCCCGAGGCCCCAGCCGACGATGATCAGCAGCGCGGTCGCGGCGAAGGTGACGATCGCGTTGTTCGGCGTGCGGCGCGTGGGGTGCACATAGCCGAAGAAGGACGGGAGCAGCCCCTCGCGCCCCGCGTTGAACACCAGCCTGGCCTGGGAGTTGATGCCGGCGATCAGCGCGCCGAGGGTGGAGGTCAGGCCGCCGACGTAGGCGAGGAGGGCGAGCGCGCCGAGCGTGTGCTGGGCGACGTCGATGAAGGGGATGCGGGAGTCCCCGAGCCGCTGGACGTCGTAGCCGAAGCCGGTGACGGTGGCGTAGGCGAAGAGGATGTAGCTCATCGTCATGATCGCGACGGAGGAGAAGACGGCGCGGCCGACGTTGCGCCGCGGGTTCTCCGTCTCCTCGGCCAGCGCCGCCGAGTTCTCCCAGCCGATGAACAGGTACACCGCCAGCGGGAAGCCCGCCGCGAGCCCCTTGACGCCGTGGGTGAGGTGGGAGGGCAGGAACGGGGCCGCGGAGAGGTCGCCGCGGTGCTCGACGAGCGCCGCGACGGAGACGACGACCAGGACGAGCATCTCGACGACGAAGAAGTAGCCGGCCCACTTGGTGGAGACCACGATCCCGCGCAGCATCAGCACCACCGACAGACCGGTCAGCAGCACCGTCCAGATGATCCACGGCAGGTCGACGCCGGTGTAGTGGTTCAGGGTGATCTGCATGAACCCGCCGGAGATCGCGATGACGGAGGCCATCGCGATGATGTAGCCGAGTCCGGCGAGCAGCGCCGTGGTCACGGCGCTGACCGGCCCGAAGGTCTTGCCCACGAAGGTGGTGAAGCTGCCGGCCGAGGGGTGCGCCCGGGAGAACTCGGCCAGCGTGTTGCCGAACAGCGCTACCGCCGCGCCCGCCGCCACGATGGTCAGCGGGGAGGCCACGCCCGCCGTGGTGGCGAGGAAGGCGAATCCGAAGAAGAAGCTCATGGCCGGGCCGACGTTGGCCATCGTGGCCGCGGCGATGTCCGCCATGCCGAGGACGCCGCCGCGCAGCCGCTGGGGCGTGCCGTCGGCCGGGCCCGACCTCGGCGACGGTCCGGCGGATCCGGACTCAGCCATGGCGGCGGCTCCCTTCCGAGAGGTCGATTCGGTTCGGCTCTGCGCGGTCGGTGCTGCGCGGTCTGTGCTGTGCTGTCGGTGCTGTGGATGGTCGTGAGGTGACTTCGGCGGTGCGGCGGTGCGGCGCGGCGCGGTCAGTGCGGTTCGGCGTGCCGGTGTGCCTTCACGGCCCGTACCGCCGGGTCCATCGCGCCGCGGCCCAGTTCGTCGAGCAGGTCCAGGTGACAGCGGTTGCGGGCCCGTACGACCGCGGGGTCCGGCGCGGGCCCCAGCAGGCACTGCTTGCCGAGCAGGTCGGCGGCGAACTCCCTGATCCCGGCACCGCCGAGCGTCTCGGCGAGGTCGAGGTGGAAGCGGGTCTCCAGTTCGAGCAGCCGGGCCGGGTCCCCGTCCAGGTCCATCTCCTCGACCAGCGCCCGCAGCCCGTCGAGCCGGTCGGCGGGCAGCTCGCCCGCGGTGTGCGCGACGAGCCCGCACTCGAGCAGCAGGTGGAAGGACTCCAGGGCGCCCGCCTCGTCGACGTCGTACATCGCGGCGACGACCGCGTCCCAGTCGGCCGCGACGAAGGTCCCGCCCGCCCGGCCCCGACGGCGGTCGAGCAGACCGTCCTGGCACATGACCTCCAGCGCGCGGCGCACGGTGATCTCACTGATCCCGAGCTCGTCGGCGAGGACCCCCGCGTCCGGCAGCCGGTCCCCCGGCGCGACGGACCGCAGCCGCACCCGCAGGGCGATCCGGGACCGGACGAGCTCCGCTCCTGTGGGGCCCCGGCCGGCCAGGACGCGTGTGTCCCAGCCGCTGTAGGGGCCGAACTTGCCCGGTGCATTCACCACGGCGCCACCTTAACGGCCTGGCGAGCGGGGTCACGGTGTGGTCCACAGAGGGCTCCCGGAAGAGAGGGTTCCGCGCTGCACGAAAAATAGAGCAAGGTGAACAGTTAAACAAGTCTTGTTCTTTTCGATCGTACTGAACTAATTTCCAGACGCTCCTGGTCCGCCCTCCCTGTCCGTACTCTCCCCATGGATGTCGAGATGACCACAACCGTCCCCAAAACGCCCCCCGCCGCGCCCGGCGGCCCCGGCGACTCCGGCGGCCTCCAGGCCGGCCTCAAGAACCGTCACCTGTCGATGATCGCGATCGGCGGCGTCATCGGCGCCGGCCTGTTCGTCGGCTCCGGCTCCGGCATCGCCGCCGCCGGCCCCGGCATCCTCGTCTCGTACGCGCTCGTCGGCGTCCTCGTCGTCCTCGTGATGCGCATGCTCGGCGAGATGGCCGCCGCCAACCCCACCTCCGGCTCGTTCTCGGCCTACGCGGACCGCGCGCTGGGCCGCTGGGCCGGCTTCACCATCGGCTGGCTGTACTGGTTCTTCTGGGTCGTGGTGCTCGCCGTCGAGGCGACGGCCGGGGCGAAGATCCTGGCCGGCTGGATCCCCGCGGTGCCGCAGTGGGGCTGGGCCCTGATCGTCATGATCGTCCTGACGGCCACCAACCTGGTCTCGGTCAGCTCCTACGGCGAGTTCGAGTTCTGGTTCGCCGGCATCAAGGTCGTCGCCATCGCCGCGTTCATCGCGCTCGGCGGCCTGGCGATCTTCGGGCTGCTGCCCGGCTCCGACCACCCGGCGAGCGGCTTCTCCAACCTCACCGCGCACGGCGGCTTCCTCCCCAACGGCCCCGGCGCGATCCTCACCGGCGTCCTGATGGTCGTCTTCTCCTTCATGGGCAGCGAGATCGTCACCCTGGCCGCGGGCGAGACCGCCGACCCGCGGGCCGCCGTCACCAAGGCCACCAACAGCGTGATCTGGCGGATCGCGGTGTTCTACCTGGGCTCGATCCTGATCGTGGTGTCGCTGCTGCGCTGGGACGACCCGGCAATCCTCAAGGACGGCTCCTACGTCGCCGCCCTGAGCTCCATCGGCATCCCGCACGCCGCGCAGATCATGAACACCATCGTGCTGACCTCGGTGCTGTCCTGCCTCAACTCGGGCCTGTACACCGCCTCGCGCATGGCGTTCTCGCTCGGCCGCCGGGGCGACGCCCCGGCCGCCTTCGGACAGACCACGGCCCGCGGCGTCCCCCGCGCCGCCATCCTGGCCTCGGTGGTCTTCGGGTTCGTCGCGGTCGCCTTCAACTACCTCTGGCCCGACACGGTCTTCCAGTTCCTGCTCAACTCCTCCGGCGCGATCGCCCTGTTCGTCTGGCTGGTGATCTGCTTCTCCCAGCTGCGCATGCGCAAGGTCATCGAGCGCGAGTCCCCGGAGAAGCTGGTCGTCCGCATGTGGCTCTACCCCTACCTGACCTGGACGACCATCGCCCTGATCACCTTCGTCCTCGGCTACATGCTCACCGACACGGCCGACGGCGGCGGCCGCGACCAGGTGGTGCTGTCGACGGCGGTGGCGATCGCGGTGGTGGTGTTCGCGGTGGTGCGCGGTCGCGTGTCGGGCAGGACCGAGGCCCGGGAGACCGCCGACACGGCTCCGGGCGGCGCGCCCCTGTCCTGACCCACCGGAGCACCGGGGATCCCCTCCCGTCCGCTTCAGGCCCCCGCCGGGACAGCCGTCCCGCCGGGGGCCTGCTCCGTTCCCTGGTCGACGGTCCCCCTCAGGCCCTCCACGAACACAACCGGCCGCGCGGCCGGCCCCGGTTGTGCGCGACTGGCCAAGACCCTGTGTGAACCGGGCCACGGGCGGAGCGGCGAGGTTCCGACGCACAGAGCACCGGTGGCATGATCGACTGGCTGTTCGAGATGACGGACCAAGGGGGAACAGGTTGTCTTTCGAAGAGGAATGGGCCCAGTTGAAGGCCGACGCCCTGGCGCGTCAGCAGAGCGGCACGCACACCGGCATGCAGATCGACCACGTCCCGGCGGACAGCGGCGGCGGCAGCGCCGCCCCGACCGCCGGCTCTCTGGTCGCCAAGGCCGAGTCGATCAACGGCAACGCGAACCTGCTGATCGAGATCGCCGGCTTCCTCCACGAGGGCCGGCCCGACGCCGAACTGACCACCATGGCCCGGCGACCCCGCACGCCCGAGGACGTGGCCGCGCAGGTGGCACGGTTCGCGGGATTCGCCGACGACCAGTATCTCGACGCGGTCGCCCTGTTCGCGGCACTGTCCACCCGCCTCAGGACGACCGGCAGCGGCTTCGTGAAGATCGAGGACGACACGGCCCGGCACTTCCTCGACAGCGTCCTCGAATACGGCCAGTACGTCGCCCCGGAGGCACGATGAGCGGCGGCAGCGGCATCAGCCACCGCAAGGACGTCGAGTTCCTGGAGGACTGCAACCCGCCCCTCGTCGAACGCAACGCGGACGAGTTCAAGCGTCTGCACGACATGCTGGTGGCGGTTGACCCCTCCGCCGAGCGCGCCGAGAAGCACACCCGGTGGAAGAGCGAGGGCAGTCAGCACTACGAAGCCCGGCTCACCGAGGGACGCAAGCTCCTCGCACAGCTCGCGGAGGGCTACGACAAGGCCGCCGGCGCACTGCGCAGTTACGCGTTCGCGCTGCAGGTCGCCAAGGCCCACTACGACAACGGCAAGGCGAACGAGCAGTCCCTCGCGGACCTGATCCACACCAAGGGCACGGCGATCACACGTGACGCCCAGGAGGCGGAGCCGATGCGCCAGTGGGAGGACATGCGGGCCACCACCGGCGTCATGGACTTCTTCGGCGAACTGACCATGGACGTCGACGATATCCGCGACGACGCGAACCGGCTGCACGACGCCGCCGGCGGGGACTTCCACCTGGCCAGGACGACGGAGCACGAGGCGCGGGAGATCTGCGTGCACGAACTCAAACAGGCCTATGACCTGCTGCCGGACTTCCGGATGGGCTTCATCGAGCGGGTCGACGTCGCCTCGGCGATATCGGAGTTGCGACGGGAGGCGGCCGAGGCGAGCACGAACCCGTTGACGCGACTGCCCGGCAGCGGCCCCAAGCAGGACTACTACCCGCTCGCCGGCGACGACATCGTCTCCCCGGCCCTGCGGGACATCCGCCTCCAGGTCGCCAACCTCCCCGGTGCGACCGACAGTTACTGGAACCCGCCGTCCACCGCACAGGACCGTACCGACTGGATCGCGGCGAACAAGGAGATCATCAAGGCCGCGGCACGCAATTCGGGGCTGCCGCCGGACATGGTCGCCGGCATCGCATGGCAGGAGATCGGCGGACAGCCCGGCATCCTGGACGACATCACCGACACCCTCCGGGAGCAGGCGGACTCCCCCCTGAGCCCGATCGCTCCCGAGAGCCTGCCGTGGCGGGTCGGCGGCGACCCCGACAACACGTCCATGGGTCCCATCGCCATCCAGGTGCGCCGTGGCGCCGAGGTCCTGGGCTACGACCCCGAGCACCTCACCGACCAGCAGCGCGGCATGGTGGAGACGGCGCTGCAGGACCCCGGGCAGAACATCTTCATCGCCTCGGAGTACCTGGCCCAGCTGAAGGCGGAGAGCGAGTTCGCCGACGTGCCGGCCGAGGAGATGACACCGGCCCAGTACCAGGAGCTCGCCGCCCGCTACAACGGCGGCCCGTACTGGCGGACCGAGGACGCCCAGGCCTACGGTCGCGGATTCGCGAACGATCTGAACGAGGCAAGGAACGCACTGCGCTGATGACCGGCCCCTCCCCCGTGGACGACGACCGCGGCTGCCTCCGCGCGGTCCTCGCCGTCCCCCTCACCCTGCTCACCCTGATCGCCGCGTACTTCTGCTGGACGGCGCTGACCATCACACCGTCCGGCGCCTGGGACGACGACGCCCACGCCGGCATCACCCTGTCGTGCGTCCTCACCCTCGCGTCCACCGCGACCGCGGCGGCCCTGTGGCTGGCGCCGTCGACACGCAGAGCCCTCCCCTGGCAGTGGCTGCTCCCGGCCCTCCTGCTGGGCACGGTCGCGGCAACACGGTGGGCCGTGGGCGGTTAGAGCGTGTTCGCCCGGCCACCGGCTGAGCGTTGGTGATCTCCGAGCCGCATCGGCGCGAGGTCGACGACCGCGCCCGCCGCATCGCAGAGGCCGTCGGCGTCCGCTGTATCGGTCACCCGTTTCGAGGTGGCGTGGCCTATGTCGCGCAGGGCCCGTTCGGCTGGTTGAGTGACACCTTCAGTTGGTACGTGACGACTTGGGGGGCCAAGGCATGGCAACAGATACCCACGACGGACCGGATCCGGAAGCAGCCGGACGTGGGCAGCGAGTCCTCGATCTCCTGGACAAGGCGATCGACCTCCAGACCCCACTGGTGCGCAGGAACATCGCCCGAGCCCGCCAGCGGAACACAGAGGCGACACCGGCACAGAGGCCAAGCAGGGAATCATCGTTCTCGGCCGAGTGGCGCCGTTCGGTATCGGCGCTGTGATCGGCGGAGGCGCCAACGCCGCCCTCGCCACCCTGGCAGTGAGGGCCGCTCGTCGCGCGTTCGGCCCGGCCCCGGAGTCGTGGCCAGGGCAGACGGACGGCACGGCGTCGACGTCCGAGGACGAGCAAGGCTGACGTCCGGTGCGCTGAAGGGCCCGCCACAGCCGACAGGTCAGGATGCCCCGAGCAGGCGCACCGCTCAAGATCGAAGACCCGGCGAACCCACCCAGGACCAGCGCAACGCGCTCGCGGAGCTGAGCGCCAACGGGGCATGACGTTGCTGCCTGGTCGTGTGATGCTGTGACGGGCGCCCGCCCCTGATTGACGCAGGGGCGGGCGTCCGTACCAGCTCAGGGCCTGGTCAGCCGGCGCAGACGGTGAAGTTGACCGTGTCGCCCGCCTTGACGGTCTTCGGGGCGTGCGGGGACACGCCGAGCACCGAGCCCGGCTTGCAGCCCTTGACGGCCTTCTCGGTGACGGTGCCGAGCTTCGTCTGCGTCTTCTCCACGTACGCCTTGGCCCACTCCAGGCTCCAGCCCTCGAATTCGATCGGGAGGGTCTGGCCGTCGGAGAAGAGGAACAGCATGGTGGTGGCATCGCTGTCGGTGGCCGTGCTGGTGGCCGCCGGGGTCGAGCTGCTGCCGCCGCCGACCGAGGTGGCCAGGGCCGTGCCCCCACCCACCGCGATGAGGGCGGCGGCGAGGGCGGCGATGCCCATCGTGCGCCTGCGCCGGGTGCGGCGCATGATCTGGGGCGCGTCGAAGTCGGGGGCCTCGGCGGAGTTCGCGAATCGGTTCATGGCGTTCATCAGTTCCTCTTCGAAAGGTGTGCAGCCGGAAGGCCGTGCGTCGCCGTACGAGTTCATCGGATTCCTTCCGTGTGCTGCCGTGGCGAAGGGGCGGAAAGTGCAGGGATCTGGCCTCTGAGCTTCTCGATCCCGCGAGCGAGCTGAGAGCGCACCGTGCTGGGCAATATGTCCAGGTCGGCTGCGATCTCGGTGTCGGAGAGGTCGTGGAAATACCGCAGCACCACGACCGTGCGCATCCGCATGGGCAGTTGTTGCAGGGCACGCACCAACTGGTCCCGGTTGTCCACCCGCCCGAACTCGTCCCCCGGGGCGGCTTTGTCACCGCGTTCCGGATCGGAGGTCGTGACCAGGCGGCGGAACCTACGCCAGCGGTCGTTGGCCAGGTTCACCATGATCCGCCGCACGTAGAGGTCCGGAGCGTCCTTCCCGGCGATGGTGCGCCACTTGCGGCAGGCCCGCTCCAGGGTCTCCTGGACCAGGTCCTCCGCTGCCTCACGGTTGCCCGTCAGGACGAAGGCGCCCCGGAACAGCGCGGTCGACCTCGCGGCGACGAAAGCCTGGAAGTCCGTCTCCATACGCTCCTCCCTTCCTGTCACCTCTCCTCGACGTGAACACCGCCTCATCTGCTGCACGGTCGCACTGAGACCTGGGTCACAGGCGTCGATGCCGCCCGGCGCAACCTCTTCCACCGCCTGATCGGCCGGCTCTACCGCTGCCGCATAAACGCGAACGGCCAGTGTGGTACGGGTCGTGTCCTTCGAGTCGCGGACATGAACCCCGCCGGGCGGGCGGCGGCGCCGACGCGTTCGCCGCCGTTGCCGGCCCGTGACCGCTCATGAACCAGGCCGGACGGACACGACCTCACCGCGTGACCGGGCAGGGCGCCGCAGAAGAACCGCACCCATCGGCGACGGCCGGTTCACCCAGCTGCCCTGCGGCAGCCGGCCCGGCCGGTGACTAGTCACGGCAGGGACAGGTTGCCTTCCGCGGGTCGGCCCATACTCGAATCCATGAACGGAAAAGTGCGGCTCGGCGACTTCCTGCAGGCGCGGCGCTCCCGACTGCGTCCCGAGGACGTCGGGGTGCCGACCTACGGGGAGCGGCGGCGCGTGCCGGGGCTTCGGCGCGAGGAGTTGGCACTGCTGGCGGGCGTGAGTGCTTCCTACTACACCCGGCTGGAACAGGGGCAGTCGCTCAACGCCTCGCCGGAGGTACTGGACGCGATCGCCGGCGCCCTGCGGTTGGACGAGTCCGAGCGCCTGCACCTGCACACCCTGGCCCGGTCGCCCGAGCACCGCAGCCGGGGCCGACGGCCGGCGCCGGAGCGGGTGAGTGAGGCGACCGGCCAGTTGCTCGACGCTCTGGCGGACGTCCCCGCGATCGTGATCGGCCGCCGTAGCGACGTCCTGGCCTGGAACCGGCCGGGCCATGCCCTGTTCGCCGGACACCTGGACCCCAGTGCCGTCGACCGGCCCTCGGAGCGCCCCAACATGGCCAGACTGGTGTTCCTCGACGCCCATACCCACGACCTGTACACGGACTGGCCGAGCAAGGCCAGGGCGGTGGTGGGGAGGCTGCGTCTGGTGGCGGGCCAGTACCCGGACGACGCCGCGCTGCACGCGCTGATCGGCGAACTGAGCGCCAAGAGCACGGACTTCGCCTCGATGTGGGCCGATCACCGCGTCAAGGACTGCACCGTCGCCGTCTACGGGATGCGGCACCCGCTGGTCGGCGAGCTGACCGTGACCCAACAGACCCTGAGCCACGGGCCGGGCCCGAGCACCCTGGTCGCCACCACCGAGGCCGGCTCACCCTCGCACACCGCACTGGCCCTCCTCACCCAGGCCACACCCGCCCGTACCCCCGCCGCCCCGGCCCCGGACCCGACTCCGGCCCCGGTCAGCACCGGCTGACCCCACACACCACCCGGCGCTCGGCCCGTCCCGCGAGCGCCCGTCCCACCCGGGCACGGCCCCGCGAACCGCGAACCGGCCGCTGCCCGAAGCGACCCTGCCCCGGGCGCCTGACGCCCCGGGCAGGAGCCATCCACCCCTGTGCGTCGGCGTACCGCTGCCGCATGCCCGAAAACAGTGAAGGACCCCCATGTTCAAGAAGCTCTCCCGGACCGCGGTGTCGGCCGCGGCCCTGACCGCCGCAGCCGCCGCGATGATCAGTCCCACCACGGCGTCGGCCGCCTCCGCTCCGCTGGACAGCGCACGGATCGCGACCCATTTCGACCTGGCCAAGGGCCAGACGCCGGAGAACATCGCCCTCGCCCCGGGCGGCAACGCGTACGTCACCTTCGCCGCCGCCCGCCAGATCGCCGAGCTCACCCGGTCCGGCGCGACCCGGATCCTGGCCACCCTGCCCGCACCCTCCGACGGCGGCGTCCACACCCCGGTCCTGGGCTTCGCCCTGACCACCGGCATCGTCCGCGCCCACGACGGCACCCTGTACGTCCTCTACGCCACCGGCACCTCCGACCTCACCGGTCTGTGGCGCCTGCGTCCCGGCGGTCAGCCGCAGCGTATCGCCGCCCTGCCCGCCACCGGCCTGCCCAACGGCCTGGCCCTGGACGCGCGCACCCGCACCCTGTACATCACCGACTCCGTCCTCGGCGCCATCTGGAGCGTGCCCACCAGCGGAGGCACCCCCACCGCCTGGTCCACCGCCCCCGAACTGGCCTCCACCGGATTCCTCGGCGCCAACGGTCTGAAGATCCACAACGGGGCGGTGTGGGCCACCAACCTCGACAAGGGCACCGTCCTGCGCATCCCCGTCCTCCGCGGCGGACGCGCCGGCCAGGTCCAGACCCGGGCCACCGGCCTGCCCGGCATCGACGACTTCGCCTTCACCGGCCACGGCAACCGGATCCTGGCCACCCTCAACGGCACCAGCCAGGTCGCCCTCGTACAGCCCGACGGCACCCACTCCACCGTCCTGACCGCCGCCGACGGCCTCCAGAACCCCACCTCCATCGCCCTGCGCGGCAACACCGCCTACATCCTGAGCGCCGCCTACCTCACCGCCAAGGACCCCAACCTCGCCCTCGCCCACCTCAACAGGTGACACCCCACTCGCGTGCACTGCGCACGCGCAGCCCGTTCGAGCCACCGCGCTCGTAACGACACCGGCACCCCGCTCCGACGCCGGAGCGGGGTGCCGGCGCGTGACAGGACTGTGCGCGGCGTCGCCCGCCGATCTCGCCACGGATGTAGGCGGCGTACCCGTCCGGCCACGACAAAGGGGCGGCCCCGCCACGCACACCGAGAGCCCTGTCGCCGTCAGAGCGCCGCGAACTCGACGAACGCGGTCCACGCCGTGGGGTCCACGGTCAGTGCGGCACGGGTCGTGTCCTTCGAGTCTCGGACGTGGACCGTGGCGGGTGGGCGGCGACCTCGACGCCGGGCCAGTCGTGCGGCCAGTCTCTGCTCGATGAGCGCTTCGTCCAGCAGTGGCTGCCACGTGGCAAACACCGATCGCGCGTATTCCTTGGTCCGCAGAAGACCGTTGACCAGCTGAGTGTCGTACACATGAAGCTCGACCGCCTCAGCCTCCAGCTTGGCCGCGTCCCTGAAGAACGCCGGCTACCGGACGCGAGCCACCTCCTCCTTGCTCGCGCTCAACACCCCGCCTGCCTGCAGCACTTCATCCGCCTGGTCGATGAACTTCGGCGGCGGAAGCCGTTGAAAGATCGGAAAGGACCGCCGACGCAGGTCAGAGGCCCTTTCCCCAGGCAACACCGCAGGTGGCGGCAGACGAGTCGGGCTGTACGCCGGGGAGAGTCTTCGCAGCGCTATGACCTGCACAAACGTGCAGGTAGGACGTTTCCGTGGCTACCTTGACGGCTACGCAAGGTGGCACCCCGCGCCGGAGCGGTCCGGACGGGGGCTTTGTCGTTCTCGAAGAGGTCGGCCCTGGTGGCCACCGAGGCGGACGGCGTCACCAACGACATGGTGATCACCGAACTCAACCGGCGCGATGTACCGGCGGACGGGGTTGGGCCTACCTCCCGGGCCGCCCGAGGCGGGACACTCACCGGAATCCGTACTAGAATCTGTACAGAATCAAGCCTCTATATGGGTACGGTGACAGCATGGAGATCCCTGAGGTCGTGACCGTCAGCGACGCGCGCGCGCGACTGTCGCGGATCCTGACCGACCTGTCGGAGTCCGGCGCGAACGCCGACCCGGTCCTGATCGGCGCCCACCGCAAGCCCCAGGGCGTCCTCCTGTCCGTCGAGGCCTTCGAGGCGCTGAGCGGCCGAGCGGCGCGACGTGCGGCCGTCGCCTCGGCCACCGGCTCCATCGAGGCCGAGGGGCTCCACGCCTCCGAGGCCTCCGACCGCGACACCGAGGCGTACGTGAAGGGCGACGTCGACGCGGACACCCTGGTCGCCCGCGCGATCGCCCGCCACCGACAGACTTCGGAGCGGCGGGCAGGGTGAACGATCCGTACGCCTTGCCCAACGGCGTGCTGCGCAACACACTCGGCATCACCGACCATCAGCTCCTCGCGGCAGCGGAGGCGGACATCACCCGGGCGCGCCTCGTGATGCTCACCGAACGCCCCTTACCCGGCGTGTACGACCTCGGCCATCTCCAAGCGTTCCATGCCGCGATCTTCGGCGACATCTATCCGTGGGCAGGCGAGTTACGCACTGTGAACATCGCCAAGCGCACACCGTTCTGTCCGGCGAGAAACCTGGTTTCCTACGCCGGAGAGGTATTCGGCCGTCTCGCCTCCTCTGGTCAGCTTCAGAATCTCCCCCGGCAGGAGTTCGTCATCCAACTGGCCACGTTGTACGGCGACCTGAACGTCCTCCACCCGTTCCGCGAGGGCAACGGCCGTGCCCAGCGGGCGTTCCTGGCCCAGCTCAGCGCGGACGCGGGATACGACCTGAACTGGTCGGGCATCGACCCTCAACGCAACGAGGACGCCTCGGTAAAGAGCTTCCTCGGCGACAACAGCCTGTTGGAGCAGATACTCGACGAGCTCATCACCACCACGGGGTGACGCCTCTGTCTCCCGACCAGCAGGCGCGTCGCCTGTCGTCTGGCACGTGCCAGGCCGAAATGGAGTGCATCGGTTCCCAGAAACGTGGCGCGCCGAGAACACCCTGACGGTCTCCTCTGTCCGGTTGGCGCGGAGTTGCGCTTCGAACCGGTCGGCCGTTGTCTGCTGCTCGACTTCGGTTTCGGCCACCTTCGCATACTGCAGCGAACCCGACGGTGGTCTCGTAGACCGCGAGCCCATCAACGGTTGGGCGGAGCGTAGCCTCAGCAGGAACATAGACACGAGGTGGTTCCCCCGTGGGACGAGCGACTCGTGCGAGTGGGGGTGTGTCCCCGCGTTGGGGAAGCCCCTCGATCCGCGATTCGGCGCGGTGCAGCGCCGTCCGGACGTTGTCACGGTCGAAGCAGACGTACCCGGGCCGCAGGTCGGGCACCGACTCGTTGTACGTCCGCTCCGTGTCCCCCGAGCACCCAGGCCGGAACGTCGACCGAGGGCGTGCCGGTGATGAGCCGCTCGGCCTGCGAACGGATCGCCGCCAGGTACGCCTCGCCTATCTCGTACCACTGCCCGTCCAGCAGGAAGAACCGGCTGCCGAGCGCCACCTCCGCCTCAATCCAACGCAGCACGTGCGAGGTCCAGATGACGTCGCCTTTCTCCGCCCGGGTGTGCGAGTAGAGGGTGACCGTGCCGTCCCGGAGCGCGGCGAAGCGCGTTCCGGGCCTCGGCACGCGGCCCGGTTGAGGACGTACTCCAGGCTGAAGTCGTCGGTGAGGTACGCCTCCGTGCTGTGCGCCTTGGTGGCGAACGCCCGGGCGGCGGCGTAGTCGTCCCAGTGCTCGGACGGGACGGCGACGGCGATACGTCCGTCCGGCTGCTCGCCGAGCATGTCGTCGAGCCGCTCCTCAAGCCGCATGACGAGGTCGTCGTCCGAGGCGTGTCCGCCCCCGAGCTGGCCATGGTTGGCGCCTTCCCACTGGTGGTGTCATGCGATGCCCTGAGCCGGCATCCCGATCCCTGAGCCGTTGCCACGCGGCCGACTGCTGAAGTCCACGAACACCAAGGCGACACCGGCCGTTTCGAGAGTGGCCTCCATCCAGTCCAAGGCCACCCCGAAGGACACGCCGCGAGCACCGAACCAACCGTCGCGCACCAAGCAGGCGAAGCCGGTCGGCACCAGGTGGCGGGTGAGCATGTCGGTAGAAAGACATGGGAGACCATGCGCCGCGGCCTCCGAGACCGCTGCCGCGATCTGGCCGTAGGGGCAGATCGCGCCGGGACTCGTCCGATGCAGAGCAGCAGTGAAGGGCACCTGCTCGTGAATGCGGAGAAAGAGAGGGTCGTTCAGCAAGCCGTAATCGTCTGCGCTGCGTTGGGCGGGTCTCGGCAGCCGGTGAACACGGCCGAGGAAATCGTCCAGACTGTGCCGGGCGTCGGACGACAAGAGCTCGTTCGGGTCAGGGCACAGGTAGCGCAGTACGGCAACAGCTCCTGGACTTCCCTCTCGACATCAGGGGAGATGCGCCGGAGATTGGCGAACACGATGTCCGCGCCGACAGTGACGGGACCGCTCTCCGGTAACGACCTCGCGAGTGCGCCGTCCCGCTCGCCGCCGGCGCACCAGAGCCCCGAGAAAGGCACCAAGTCTCGAAGCCTTCGCGCACAGGTGACGACGACCTTCCGGTCCCGGTCGGTCTCATGAGCAGGGCGCACGATACCCAGCCCCCAGATCCGCTCCGGTTGCTTCCTGACACCTTCTTCATCCTGCTGGTCGGCAGGAGCAAGCAGGATCGCGAGGTGTGACTTGACCTCGGACCAGTCACGGCAGGATTGGGAGTAGGACCTTTCCTTGGTGTGGTCGGCATCGAGCAGGCGAAGTCAGTCATTGTCAGGGCGCAGAATCGCCAGCCGTGGCGATCGCGCCGAAGATGGGAAATCTACCCGCTTTGGTTGTGCGAACGTCATCCACTCCCCCGAACAGCCTGCCACCACGCCGAGCCAGGCTCAGGGGAATGGTGGCGCGCCAGCTCCAACTTCCGGCTACACATCCCCCGTTCTCTCTGCCCCCGCCGACTCCGTTACCCCTTCTCCCAGTTCCTCAGAGACCAAGCCTACGGACCCACCGATTGCCTGACGCCCGGTCAACGGTGCGCGCAGGTCGTTGTCCCCCGCGTCAAACGGCCCACCCTGGAAAGTACATCCGTCCGCTGGTGGAGGGTCCCTTGCATTCGGGCAAGCTGGGCAGTAGCGCACGGAGAATCACCGCAGCCCAGTGATCAGGGCGAGTGCCCACAGGGGCCGCGTGGGTGGCTACCTTCGAGGCTACGTACGTAGCTGCGAACTCCGGTTTGAACCCGTACACCACTTCCCTGGACGCAACCGGGCTGCGCCGGCAGCATGGCCGCCGCACGTGACCCAGTCGACAGGCGGTGATCTACATCCCGGTCTTTCAAGAGAGGCTGCTCGCCGCCAGATCGATGAGGACAGTGGGATCGTAGACCTGCAAGGGTCGGCTGTTTACAAGCGGTTTTGGGGCGCCACTGCCCGGTCCAAGAGTGGCTCCACGCCGTACGAAGTTGATCTGGCTCCACCGTGCGGGTGTGACCCATCAATTTCTGGATCCCAGTTCACCTACAAGGGCTGTAGCCACTGCGGCAGGCCTTCGGAGCGAGTGAGTGAGACGCTGTCGCTGTGATGGAACGGAAGACATTTCAGACGCATCTACGGCGGGCTGCCGCCGGCATCCTGGGGCGCGTCCCCGAGCAGCTGAAGCGTGAGATATACGTCCTGGCCTTCAGCATCTGGCGCATCGATGCCGACAACCGCCGCCCGTGCGTGGACATCGGCTACAACACGGAGAGTCAGTACGAGGAGGCGATGCGCCGAGATCCCGATCCCTGGGAGGCGCGCTGGAACTATGCCTTCTGGATCCTTGAAGGCTTTGACAAGCTCGGCAACGTCCCCCAGGACCCTGTCGGCGGCCCGCTCTACGAGGAGGAGGCCAGGAACCTCGGCATCTGGTACGACGGCGAGTTCGATCTCGGTCGGATGCTGGAGGACGATGAGCTTCGCGCCAAGTCCCGCCTCCTCGAACTCCACTTCCACGACGCCGTTGTCGACCTCTCCCGTCACCTCCATGCGAGCGGCACGATCGAGAGGATATTCGGCCGCCCACTTCCCGTGGTCGTGTTCGACATGGACTGCCCAGGCCGGGAGGAGGAGGCCACCAAAGCCGCCAACCCGGCCGAACTGATCGAGGAATTTCTGGCGTGAATCCCGGTATCCCGACACTCTCGCGACCGCGCTGTACGGTCGACTCCCACCGAGTCGCTCCCTTGAAGCTGCGTTTCGCGGGGCGGGGGAACCGATCCAGGCTCCCCCGCAGCCCTGGCGGGTACGACATCACCTCATTTCAGGTTGCGTAGGCGATCAGATGCCGTGCGCGGCGAAGGCGATGACCTGGGTCACCTGGCGTGCGGCGAAATTGTTGTCGGAGACCAGGACGACAGTGCGACTGCCGTCCGGGAGGCGGGGGCCGAGGGTGATGCCCTCCACGTTGTCGACACGGGACAGCCCGGGGACGTCGGACAGGTCGGTCACGAGCGTCTTGCGGGCCGGCTTGAGCGACCGGGTCGATGCTCCAGTGAGGGAGTCCCGGCCCAGCACGTCGGTGGCGCCGTGCAGGTCGACCAGGTAGATGCGGGCCTTCCAGTTGTTGTCGCTGTAGATCGAGGCGCGCTCCAGGACCAGGAAACGGTCGTGGCCGAGGGCCACGATGTCGCTGACGCCGTTGGTGTCGGTGCTGCCCGCCGGGGGCGTGGCGAACAGCGGTTCAAGTGGGTAGGCGTACTGGGCCAGCGGCAGCCCGGTGCGTGCGTCGTGGACGGTGATGCGGGTGAGGGCGCCGTGCTCGGGGGTGGGGTCATCGCCGTCCTGGTAGAGGGGGTCCTCCATGGCGGTGACGATCCGCCGGCCGTCCGGGGTGAAGGTGACCCCTTCCAGGGTCTGGTTCTGGCGCGGGCCGAACTGCTGTGCGTTCATGTGCAGTTGCGGGGGCAGCGGAAGCTGACCGGTGTAGGCGCCGGTTGTGGTGGCACGGCGGATCCAGGGATCCCCGAGGAGAGCCGGCGCACCGGAGGGGACGATGCGCTCCCCCTCGCTCGTCCAGACCAGGCTGCCGTCGTGCGGGTCGACGGCGATGCCCTCCGGATCGGGTGCCACGGTGGAGGTGGCGGTCGAGGTGGGCGGGAAGGTGGTGCCGTCCGCGCGGAGCCACGGGTGGGTTCCGGTGAGTTCGACGTCCCCGAGGGCACCGTGGGCGAAACCGATGCGAGCGGTGTAGAAGCGGGCAGGGTCGGTCTGCGACCGGTCGTCGCTGATGAGGTAGTACGTGCCCGACTTCGAGTCGTAGCTGATCGCGGACAGACCACCGACGGTGGTGTCCTGGAAGGGCATCGCGTTCGGTAGTTCCCGCTCGCCGAGGAAGGCCAGCCGGACGCCGTTGTCGTGGGCCGCAGCCGGTGTGGCGACGAGGGCGGGCAGGGAGGCGAGGACGAGAGCGGCGGCGGTGGCCGTGATCCGTGCGCGGGTGGCGCGGATGGTCATGGGGTCTCCGTACGTTGTCGAATGGTTCGCGGTGGGCGCGGGGGGCCTTGGGGGTCTTGGGAATCGGCTTCCACGGACCGGCGCTCCAGGCCGCCGGCCGACCGCAGTCTCTTGCCGAAGTCGGATACGACGGCCGGGTGTTCGCCCTTGTTACGCGCCTCTCCGGTCACACAGGCCGCCAGGCATCGTCATGGGGTCTTGAGAGCGGGCAGGTCGGTGAGCGGAGCGGGAACGGCGGCGGTTCGTGATGTGCGGCGGCGACGCCAGGCGAAGAACGCGAGGGCCAGGAGGGTGAACACGTACGGGATGGCGGAGACGAGCTGGGAGGGGATCGAGAGGTTTCCGAGCTGGACGGCGAGCGCCTCGGCGGTGCCGAACCCGAGGGCGGCGAGGAACACGCCCCAGGGGCGCAGCGCGCCGAGGAAGACGGCGGCCAGGGCGATGTAGCCGCGGCCCGCGGTCATGCCGGTGACGAAGAAGGACACGGCGCCCATGCTCAGGAACACTCCCGCCGCCCCGGCCAGCGCGCCGCTCAGCGCGAGGGCACGGAACTGGACCCGGTGGACGTGGATGCCGACCGAGCATGCCGCCTCGGGGTGCTCGCCGACCGCGCGCAGGTGGAAGCCGAACCGGGTCCGGTACAGCAGCCATGCGACCACCGGGGTGGCCGCGAGGGCGGCCCAGGTCAGCACGTTCTGCCCGCTGAGCACCGCGCCGAGGCCGGGTATGTCCTCGACCAGCGGTATGCGGACCGAGGGCAGCGCGCCACTGTGCAGCCGACTGGTGCCGCCCTTGTCGCCGAGCAGCGCGTACACGGTGTACGAGGTCACGCCCGCCGCCAGGAGGTTGAGGCCGATGCCCGCGATGATGGCGTCCGCGCCGAGGTACAGGTGCAGTACTCCGAGCAGCAGGGCGAGGAGTGCACCCGCGGCGATCCCGCAGGCGGCTCCGGCCCACACCGAGCCGCTGTACCCGGCGACCAGCGCACCGGTGCAGGCGGCGGCCAGCATCGAGCCCTCCAGGGCGATGTTGGGTACCCCGGCCCGCTCGGCGAGCAGCCCGCCGAGGGCGGCGAGGACGTACGGGGTGGACACCCCGAGGATCGCCGCGAGGAATGCCGTACTGAGGACGGCGTCGAGGACGGGACCCATCAGCGGGCCTCCCTTCGGGCGAGGTACCGCTTGACGAGTTCGGGCAGCGCGCGGGCGGTCACGAGCAGCACGATGACCGCCTGGATGATGGTCACAGCGTCGGAGCCGACGTCGGTCTGCTGCTCCATCACGTCGCCGCCGACCCGCAGGTAGGAGTAGAGCAGCGCCGCGGCGACAACTCCGATCGGGTTGTTGCGGCCCAGCAGGGCGACGACGATGCCCTCGAAGGCGAGGCCGCCGGCCATGTCGGGCTGCAGCCCGCCGTAGACGCCCAGCGCGAGGTGTGCTCCGGCGAGACCGGCCAGTGCGCCGCCGATGACGAAGCTCCACTCGATGGTGCGCGGTACGTCGAGACCGCCGTACCGGGCGAAGTCCGGGTTGGAGCCGGTGATCCGGATGCGGTAGCCGAGCGGTGTCCTGGCGAGCACGAACCACACGGCCGCGGCGACTGCGAGCATGCCGAAGAACCCGATGTTCGCCTGGTCGAGGGGGACGCCGAAGAAGTCGGACAGGAGCGGGAGCGCCGAGTCGGGGCGCACCGGGGCGGACTGCACGGCGGTGCTGTCGGGCGCCTTGAGGTGGTCGGTGAGGAGGTAGTCGAAGACCCGTACGACGACGGCGTTCAGCATCAGCGTGGCGACGATCTCGTTGGCACCGAGGCGGGCCTTCATCACCCCGGGTACGGCGCCCAGCGCGCCCCCGGCGAGGGCGGCGGCGCCTAGCGGTACCAGGACGGCGGCGACGGGCGGCAGGTGCAGGTTGATCGCTACCAGGGCGCTCGCCAGGGCGCCGGCGTAGACCTGGCCCTCCGCGCCGAGGCTGATCTGCCGGGCCCGGAAGGGGATCGCGACGGACAGGCCGAGCAGCGCCAGGGTGGTGGCGTCGGCAAGCCAGCGGCCGATCCGGGGCGTGCGTTCCAGCGGGCCGGTGAGCAGGGCGTTCAAGGCGCCTGTGGCGTCCTTGCCGGTGGCCAGGACCACCAGGAAGGCGACGAGGACGGCGACGGCGACGGTCAGTACGGTCATCGTCAGCTCGACGGCCACGGTACGGCGTCGGGTGGCCAGGAACTCCCTGCGACCCGCTGTCGCCTCGGGCCGGCCCTGCTGTTCGGCGGCCGGTTCCAGGGTCGAGGTCATCGGACACCTGCCATGAGCCGCTCGTGCGGATGCCGCTCCACGCCGAGCATGTACAGGCCCACTTTCTCTTCGGTGAGTCCGGCCGGGTCGTCGAAGCGTGCGGCGAGACGGCCGTCCTTGATGACCAGCAACCGGTCGGAGAGCGCGAGGATTTCGCCGAGGTCGGCGGAGACCAGCAGCACCGCCGCGCCCGCGTCCCGGGCCTCGATGAGCCGCTCGTACATGAAGTGCATGGCGCCGATGTCGACGCCCCGGGTCAGTTGTGCGGCGAGCAGCAGGCGGGGCCCGGCGGACAGTTCGCGGGCGACGACGACCTTCTGCAGGTTGCCGCCGGACAGTGCTCCGGCCGCCGTGTCGGGGTGCGGGGCGCGGATCGCGTAACGCCCGATCAGGTCCTCGGCGAGCTCACGTACGCGCCGGGTGCGCAGGACGCCGCGGCGGGCGACGGGGAGCCGGTCGTGGCGGTCGACAATCAGGTTGTCGGCGATGGAGCGGTCCAGGGCCGCCCCGTTGGACAGCCGGTCCTCGGGCACGTGGGCGACACCGGCCCGGCGGTGGCCGGCCGCGTCGAGGCGGGTGACGTCGGCGTCGTCCACGGTGACCGATCCGGCGGTGGGGCGGCGCAGCCCTGCGAGGAGTTCGACCAGTTCGGTCTGGCCGTTGCCCTCGACGCCCGCGAGGCCGACGATCTCCCCGGCCGCGATGTCGAAGGAGACACCGTGGACCGAGGGACCCGACAGTCCGCGTACCCGCAGCACTCCCTCCCCCGGGCGCGCCGGGGGTTTCGGCACGTCGAGGGACATCTCCCGGCCGACCATCATGGACGCCAGCTGCGCGGCCGTCGCTTCCTCGGTGCGTACGGTGGCGATCACCGACCCGGCGCGCATGACGGTGACACGGTCGCTGATCTCACGTATTTCCTTGAGCTTGTGCGAGATGAACAGCACGGTCATGCCCGAGTCGCGCAGCCGGCGGACCGCGGTGAAGAGGTCGGTGGTCTCCTGGGGGGTGAGCACGGCGGTGGGCTCGTCAAGGATCAGGATGCGGGCGCCCCGGTGCAGGGCCTTGAGGATCTCGGCGCGCTGGCGCATCCCCACCGACACCGCGTCGACCCTGGCTTCCGGGTCGACGGCGAGTCCCGACTCCTCGGCCAGTGCGGCGGTGCGTTCGGCGGCGGCCGCGCGGTCGACGCGGCCCGCCCGGCCCGGCTCGACGCCGAGGACGACGTTCTCGGCGATGGTGAACGACGGGACCAGCATGAGGTTCTGGTGGACCATGCCCACGCCGAGGGCGATGGCGTCCTGGGGCCCGGTGAACCTGACCGGCACGCCGTGCACGCCGATCTGCCCGGCCGACGGCTGTTCGAGTCCGTACAACAGCTTCATCAGCGTGGACTTGCCGGCCCCGTTCTGGCCGACGATCGCCCTGATCTCCCCAGCGGGTACCGAGAGGTCGACGTCGCTGACGGCGCGGGTGCCGTTGGGGTAGGTCTTGCCGAGGCCCGTGGCCTGCAGGGCGGGCGGTGGGTCGTCCCCGGTTCTGTCGTCTCTGTCCACGGTTCTGCCCATGGTTTCCACCAGCGTTCCTCGAAGGTCGGAAGAAGGTCAGAAGGCCGAAGGGACCTTGACGGCACCGGACTTGACCTTCGCGGCCTGGTCCTTGAGCTCGGCGCGCACGGCGGCGGGGACGAGCTTGTCGAAGTTGGCGTTGTCGACGTAGCCCACGCCGTCCTCGGCCAGACCCACCGCGGCGGGCTTCCCGTAGGCCAGCGTGCCGGCCTTGTTCGCCTTGGCCGCGAGGTAGAGGGCGTTGCCCGCGTTCTTGAGGATCGAGGTGACGACGGTCTGCTGCTGAGCCGCGTCGGTGAGCGTCTTGTACTGGTCGGAGTCGACACCGAAGGTGTAGCGCTTGGCGGCGACCGCCGACTCGAAGACACCGAGACCGGAGGAACCGGCGACCGGCCACACCAGTTCGGCTCCCTGCCCGTACATGGCCGAGGCGATCTGCTTGCCCTTGGCCGGGTCACCGAACGGGTTGTCGCCGCCGACGTACTGCACGAGGACACCGGAGGACGGGTTTCCGCCCGCCGCCGCGAAGCCCGCCTTGAAGCCGACGACGAAGTCCTCGATGACCGGAATCTTCACTCCGCCGATCACGCCCACCTTTCCGTTTCCGGCACTGCCGGGAAGGGACTTGGCGGCGACGAGTTTGTCGGCAAGGAATCCGGCGAGATACGCGGCCTCGTTCTGCTTGAAGGTGACGGAGTAGACGTTTGCGCACTTGTTGGAACAGCCGCTCTTGCCCGTGTAGTCGACGGATCCGTCGAAGAGCCAGAACTTCTTGTCCGGGTATTCCGGGGCCAGTTTCGATACGAAGCCGACGGTGTCGACGGTGCCCGCGGCGAGCACGTCGTAGTCGTCGCCGGCGGCGGCGTCCTCGAACCCGGAGGACCACTTGGTGCGGTCACTTCCCAGTTCGACGACCTTCAGGCTGTACCCGAGGTCCTGTTCCGTCTTCTTCAGGCCCGCGTACGCCGAGTCGAAGAAGGAGCGGTCGCCGAGGTTCCCGTTGATGACGAACTTGATTCTCAGCTTTCCGGATTTCCCGGACTGGGAGGAGTCTGAGTCCGTCGAGGCGCCGCATCCGGCGAGGGCCAGGGAGAGCGCTGCAACCGCCCCCAGAATTCTGATCTTGTCCATTGCCTTGGTCCTCTTCTCTGGCGGGTTCCGGGCTTTGACATTGGCCGAAAGCTATGCAATGCAAAACGATTTGGCTATGGGTGACCGTGTTAGGAGATTGTTTCCGAGATCAATGCGGTGGCCGCGATGGTGACGGCGCGGTCGAAGTCCGTCTCACGCTCAGCGGGAGTGAGCGCCTCGGTGTGGCGCACATGATCGCTGACCGTCAGCACGGCGAGCGCGTGGCCGCCCTCGGCGGCGGCGGTCGCGTAGAGGCCGGCGGCCTCCATCTCCACCGCCAGCGTGCCGTGGGCCTCCAGCCGCTCGAACAGCGCCGGCCGCTCCAGGTAGAAGTGGTCGGTGGTGAACACGGGCCCGACATGGACGTGCCGTCCGGTCCCGACGGCCTGTGCGGCGGCAGCGACCAGGCGGAAGGACGCGGCGTCGCTCAGGTGCACTCCGTCGATACGACGGCTGCCCATCGCCGAGTCGGTGTGGGCGGCGGTGGCCACGACGACGTCCCGCAGCCTCACCGAGGCGGGTATGCCGCCCGCGGTGCCCACCCGCGCGATGCTGCGCACGCCGTAGAAACGGAAGAGTTCGGTGGCGTAGATCGTGACGGACGGCATACCCATGCCTGAGGCCAGGACGGACAGTGGGACGCCTCGGTACGTTCCGGTGTACCCCTCGATGCCACGTACGTCGGTGACCAGCCGGGCGTCCTGAAGGATCGTTTCGGCGATACGGCGTGCCCGGCGCGGGTCGCCGGGCATCAGCACGTCCGGCGCGAAGTCACCGGGGGCGGCGGAGATGTGCGGGGTGGCCATCAGGCGCCCTCCCCCGCCGGCGTGCGGGTCTGTCCCGCCCCGGTGCCGCTCTCCCCCGCCGGGGTCCCGGCCAGCCAGTGGACCAGCCGGTCCCACAGCTCGGGGTAGCCCTTCCAGCCCAGGAACGCGGGCGGGGCCCAGTGCGGTGCCAGGTCCGACATGAAGGCCGCCGACCTGCCCGCGCCGTAGCCGCCCACGGCCAGCAGCGGATGACCCGCGCACTCGGCGAGCAGGTCCGCGCCGTCCCGTACCGTCACCTCGTTGAGCCCGAGCAGATCCGGCCAGGTCTGGTCCAGCCCGTCGACCACCTGGTGCCGGGCGACGACCCTGGGTGCGGCCCCGGCGGGCAGTTCGACCCGGTCGTCCCGGTCGTACAGACCGACCGGGAGCGCCGCCGCCAGCGGGGTACGTCCCCACCGGGCCTTGGCGTCGATGCCGGTGAAGGTGAGGTAGCCGCCCACCATCAGCAGGCCGCCGCCGCGCTCGACGTAGGCCCGCAGCGCCTCCGTACGGTCCGGCACGGGCACCGAGCGGGCGAAGGTCTCCGGCACGAGCTGGAAGCTGTTGGCCCCCACGTCACTGATCACGACGACGTCATAGGGCTCCAGGCCCTCGGCCGTGGTGGGCACGCGGCTCGGTATCTCGTGCGCCGGTACGTAGGTCACCGTGTGGCCACGGTCGCGCAGGGCGTCCAGGAAGACCTGGGCTCCCTCGACGTACTCGGAGGTGAAGAAGGAGTCGAACCCCTTCTGGTGGACGGAGTGGGTGAACCAGGACTCACCCACGACGAGGACATGGGGCATCGCCGCACGACCTTTCCTGTGGTGTTCGGGTTGTGTTGTTCCGGCGGGGCTTCGTCGCCCCGGTCAGCGGGCGGGACTCATGGGCGCCGTGCTGGCGCGGACCTTCAACCGGACCGGCAGGATGTGCCGGGAGGCCGGCGGCACCTCGTCACGGTGGACGTAGCTCAGCAGCTGGGCGCCGGCCGTACGGCCGATGTCGTAGGCGGGCTGGTGGACCGTGGTGAGGCGGGGGTGGACCCGGGAGGCGAGCATGATGTCGTCGAAGCCCGCCACCGAGACATCGTCCGGGACGCGCAGGCCCGCGTCCTCCAGGGCCGCGACCGCGCCGAGCGCCATCAGGTCGTTGGCGGCGAACACCGCGGTGAAGCGACGGGGGCCGCCGCTCTCCAGTGCCGCCGCGACCAGGTTGTAGCCGGACCGCTCGACGAAGGCGCCCTCGGCCTCGATGACACCGGCGTCGCCGAACGCCTCCCGGAAACCCGCGATCCGCTCCAGGCTGCTGACCAGGTCCCCCGGACCGCTCAGCGCGAGCACCCGGCGATGGCCCAGTTCCCGCAGGTGCTGTCCGATCAGCCGGCCGCCTGCCCGGTGGTCGGCGGTGACCAGGATGGTCTGCTCCAACAGCCCGGGAACCACCTCGTCGGCCAGGGCGATGGGAAAGCGCCCCAGCAGCGACGCCAGTCGGCCGCGCGAGGGCGGCGAACCGGAGGCGTACACCATGCCGTCGATGAACCGGCCGCGGAGCATCTCCAGATAGCGGTCCTCGCGGTCCGGGTCGAACTCGGTGTTGCACAGGATGACGCCGTAGCCGAGGTCGTGGGCGGCGTCGTCGACGCCCTTGGCGAGTTCGGCGAAGAACTGGTTGGTGATGTCGGGCACCAGCAGACCGATGACACTGGTCGAACCGGCCTGCAGGTTGCGGGCCGTCGAGGCCGGCACGTAGCCGAGCCGGGCGACCACCGTGCGAACACGCTCGGCCGTGTCCTCCGCGACCGGCCGGTTGCCGCTCAGCACGTGCGAGACGGTGGTCGGGCTCACCCGGGCGGCGGCGGCCACGTCCTTGATCGACGCGGGCCGCCGCACCCGGCGGCGGTCGTCGTCCTGCTCACGGGTCATAGTGCTGCACCGCCCTGCCGTGCGAGGTGTCCAGCAGAGCGGGCACGCGTGCCTCGATCTCGGCCAGCAGCGCCGGCAGGTCCAGCGTCAGCAGCCGACCGTCCCGCACCACGACCCGCCCGTCCACGACGACCGTGCGTACATCGCTCGCGCGGGCGCTGTAGACGAGGGCCGCCACCGGATCGTGCAACGGCCGGCAGTGGGCTCCACTCAGGTCCATCAGCACGATGTCACCGGCCCGACCCGGTTCGAGAGCGCCGATCCGGTCGCCGAGTCCCAGCGCCCGCGCCCCGCCCCGCGTGGCCAGCCGTACCGTGTCGGAGACAGTCATCCAGGTGGCGTCACGCTCCGCCTGCTTCTGCGTCAGGGCGACCAGCCGCATCGCCTCCCACACGTCCAGTGTGTTGTGCCCGGCGGCCCCGTCCGTCCCGGTCCCGACGGCGACTCCGGCGTCCAGCAGGCTCCGCACGGGTGTGAGCGGACGCAGGGCGTGTTTCAGATAGACCTTCGGGCAGCAGGCCACGCCGGTGCGGTCGCGGTGCGCCGCCAGCGTCGGCAGGTCCTCGGGAACGATGCCGCACCCGTGCGCGATCAGCGCGCCGGCCTCCAGCACGCCGGCCCGCTCCAGCACCGTGATGGGGGTCACGCCTCGCCGGGCCATGCTCGACTCGGTCTGCTCCAGGTGCTCGGCGGCGTGGATGTGGATCCGCAGGCCGCTCTCCCGGGCCAGCTCCGCGAGCCGGACCAGGTCGGCGTCCGCCACGGTGTACGGCGCGTGCGGGCCGAGTGACGCGGTGACCCGTCCGCCTGCCGTGCCGTGCAGGGCGACGGCGGTCTCGGCGCTCTCCTCCAAGGCCGCTCGACCCCGGCTGCTGAAGCAGGTCGGCGCGATGTCGGCGCGAATTCCGCTCTCTACGACGGCGTCGGCGATCCGCTCGGCGTGGAAGTAGTGGTCGGCGAACGTGGTCACTCCGCTGAGCAGCATCTCCGCGCAGGCCAGCGCCGCCCCCAGACCGACGTCGGCAGGGGTGAGGTTGACCTCCATGGGCCATACCCGCTCGTTGAACCACGCCTCGACGCTCACGTCCTCGGCGGCGCCGCGCATCAGCGTCATCGGGCCGTGCGTGTGCGCGTTCACCAGGCCCGGTACGGCGACCAGTCCCGAACCGTCCACGGTCTCCGCCCCGGCACTGTCGGGCCCCGAGCCGGACGCGCCCACCCAGACGATCACCCCGTCCTCGACGAGGATGTCCTGGTCCGGTACCACCCGGCACGGCCCCTGCTCGGGCACGTCCAGCACCGAGCAGGAGGTCACGATCAGTCGGCGCATGATGTGGATCCTTCCGTCCGAAACCGGACGCTATGGATCCAAAACGTTTTGCACAACCCCCGTCTCGCAGGGCTCCGCGAGGTTCGCCGGCCGGCCGCCACGTGGTCCAGCGGTTCGGTCGAGGCTCCCGGCGAGCTGGCTGTCCGGCCCACCAGCCGTCAGACATGTGTTCGGTATGTTGTGATCAGAAATGTCGACCACAAGGAGACCGCCGAGAATGCGACCGGACGTTTCCGAGGCATTCCGGCACGCCGCGGGCCGCCTGGCCGGACCGGACCCCGATGTGCACCTGCCCGCGTTGCGGGAGTTGGAGGCGCTGGCCCGGAAGCATCCCGCGCGGCGGCAGGCCGTGGCCGACGTCGTCTGCCGCTACCTGCGCGGCTTCACCGCGCAAGCCGCTGACGACTGCGTGGGGGTGAGGGTGGAGGCAGCCGCGGTGCTCGCCGTTCTGGCGCGCCGGCATCCCGCCACCGGCGATGTACCCGCAGGTGTCACGGCGGGCGCCGGGTGCGGCACCGGCTGCGGGGAGTGTCTCGACATCGACCTGACCGGTGCCGTGCTGCCGGACGTCGACTTCAGCGGCTGCCGTTTCGGCCGGGCCCGCTTTGTGGACGCGCACTTTCGTGACGGGTGCGTGTTCGACGGCGCCTGCTTCGCCGGGGAGGCGCTGTTCCAGCGGGCGGTCTTCGAGAAGGAGGCGTGCTTCGCGGGTGCCCGGTTCGGCGACGCGGCCGAGTTCGGGCGGGCCAGGTTCCGGGCGTGCGCCGACTTCTCGGGCGCCTGTTTCCAGGATGTCGCGTGGTTCGGACGGGGCGAGGACGAGCTCGCCGGGGACGAACTCCTCGAGAACGGGTCGGCGTGGGAAGGGGCCGAGGCACAGCGTCCGGTCGCCTGGGACGAACCGAACGAGGATGATCCGCACTGGCCCCTGGCCGTCGACTACGAGACCTGGGAGGAAGGCGGCGACGGGGCGCGCTTCAACGACCGCGTGTCCTTCACAGAAGCCCGGTTCGCGAGGGCCGCCTGGTTCTGGAAGGCGCGCTTCGGCGGCCAGGCGCCGTTCCAGCGGGCCGTCTTCGGCGGACGTGTCCATCTCACGCAGCCTGCGGCCGACCTCACCGGTGCCCGGCTCTCCGACGCGAACGGCGCCGAGACACAGGACTGGCCCCTTGGCTGGACCGCGGCCACGCCGGGCGCCGGCCGGGAGGGTCACCGGCGGCTGGTCCCCGACGCGTCCGTCGCGCCGTACCATCGTCAACTCGCCGACCCCGACCCCGAGGTCCGCCTCGACGGCCTGCGCGTCCTCGGTGAACTCGGGGACAGCCGGCCCGATCTCAGGCAGCGTGTGATCGACACCGTCTGCACGTACCTGCGCACGCCGCTGGCTTTCGAGGTCACCGCCGACACCTTCGCGCTCACCCCTTCCCAGTTCGCCGACGTGCGGATGCGACGTGCCGCTCAGCGGCTGCTCGCCGACCGTACGCGTCCCTCCGCCGACCGACCGTTCTGGGAGGACATGCGCCTACGGCTCTCCGGGGCCACACTGATCGACTTCGACGTCAGTGGATGCCGACTGGCTCACGGAGACTTCACCGGGACACAGTTCCACGGGAGCACGACGTTCGCGGACGCCGCGTTCGGCACCGGGGCGTCCGGCTCCGGCATCGTCTTCTGCCTGGAGGGTTCACGCGGCGGGCGCGCTTCCTTCCACGGAGGTGCCGATTTCTCCGGCGCCTCGCTCTTCTGGTGTGAGGGCCTCCGGCACTGCCTCTTCCACACCGACGACGCCGTACGCGCGACCGGAACCGGCCAGGACCTCATCCGGATGCTGCTGGGAGCCAGAGGCACCGGGGCCTCCACCGACATCACCACCGCATTCCGCAATGCCCTGCTGACGGCGTACTCGGAGAGCCCCGACAACCTTGCCTGCGCCGAGCACCTGGAGTACGGCTCTGTGCCGGGCCCCCGTATGCCCCTGAGCGGGAGAGATCCGGGCTGAGGATCACCGGCACCGGCATACTCGTCTCCGACGTGGCGTGTCGTATGGAGGACATTCCCGTCCCGGCCTCCGTCGCCGAGGACTACCCCGAACTCGGCCCGGGACAGTGGTCCGCGGTCACCCGCGTCGTCACCCTGCTGCTGGGCGCGCTCGAAACACCGTGACCCATGGACGGCACAGTGCCGCTACGGGGGGCGCCGTGGTCCGGCGCCCGTTGTCAGCAGCAGCGTCCCTGTGGGTGGGTCTCCGGGGGCCGGGTGCGCAGCCGCTTCGTCGAGGATGACGACCCTGGCCGGTGACGCGAAGGCCCCTGCGCGGATCAGCTTGCCGCTCTCCGGCGGACAACGAGGTCGCCGAGTTCGGCGTCCTGGCCGCCGAGACATCCGATCACGGTATCGGCGCCCGCCTTCCTTGCCGCACGGGCGAGTTCGGCACCGGTCGTGCGGTGTCGGGCCGGGCCAGGAAGTCCGTGATCTCACGCGCCTGCGGGGCGCTCGCGAGGGCGCCGGAAGCGGTGTGGCCCCGGTCGGCGGGTTCCCGGTAGGTGACATGGCCGTGTCCCGCGTCGATCAGCTGGTGCGCCAGCGCGCGCGTGTGGGACACGGGGACGGTCTCGTCGAGCCGTCCGTGCAGGAGGAGCATCCTCGTGCGGACGCGCGGGGCCAGCCGTAGCAGGTCGCGTGGTCCGAGCGCGTCGTCCATGTCACCGTGGCCTGCCAGTCGGTCGATGAGACGGCGGGTCGACGGACAGCCGTCCGCGTACAGCGCCGGTACCGAGCTGAACGGCGCCACGGCCACGCAGGCCGACCAGCCCTCGGGGTCGGCGGCCGTCGCCAGCACGGCCAGGAAGGCGCCGTAGCCGGTGCCGTACACCGCCGGCCGGGGCACGCCCGGTCCACGCGTTCCGTCGACGTAGGCACGCAGGGCACGGATGTCGGCGAGATCGGGTCCGCCCCATGCGCCCCGGATGGCATCGGCGTGTTCGCGTCCGTAGCCCGTGCTGCCCCGCTGGTTGGGCGCGATCACGGCGAGGCCGGCGTCGGCGAACAGCTGGAACAGGGCGTCGTAGCCGAGCGTCCAGTGCCGGTCGGGTCCGCCGTGCAACGCGATCACCACCGGAGCGCCGCCACGCCAGTCCGGTCCGTAGACCACGGCTTCGACGGAACCCACCGCGCCGGGCAGTGTCTCCAGACGGGCGGGATGCCGTTTGGGCAGGGCGGCGACCCACCACAGTTCACTCTCCCCTGGTCCCACCCAGCCGAAGACGGTGGGCCTGGTCAGGCCAGAGAACGGCAGCCACAGTCCCCGGTCGGTCCAGGCCGCCTCGGGCCCGAGAACGCCAGGGGGCGAGGCAACCTGGCGAGCGGCACCGGACTCCAGGTCGAACAGGGCGAGTTCGGAGCGCGCGCCCCGGTCCACCGCGGCGGCGAGGACGCCTCCCGTCGGGTCCAGAGCCAGCGGAGTGACGGTCGCATCCGCGGTCCACGGCCCGTCCAGGAGACGTACGGCGGTGCCGGTCGCCCATCCCAGGCGCGAACCGTCGGCCTGCGCATCGACGACGCCCTGACCATCCTCGCCCGCACCGGCTCCCCGCTCGTCTCGGCGGCGTGCCGCTCCTCGGCGGGCAGGATCTGCCGGGCCGGGGCGGCGGCCGTCACGGTGGTGCTCACGGATGTCACCAGAACGTCGGGGAGCCTCCGGTACTTCTCGAACTCCGCAGCGGCGCGCGCCGTTCGCTCCTGCTCCGCCAGCCGCTCCTGTTCCCACTCGTCGTAGGTCGCCGCCCATCGAGCAGTCCGGCCGGCCGACTGCCAGCCGTCCAAGTCCTGTTCCCCGCCAAGCCCTACCTCCAGGAACAGGTCATGGTGGTTCGCTTCTTCGGAGCCGCTCGGAAGGACGTCGAGCAGGGCGAGCGCGGCGTTGATCGGCCAGTCTTCCCGTGGACCGGTGAAGTCCCGGGTACGGACCGGGCCCCACACCTTCGCGCCGGATCGCCACACAGCGGCGGTCTGGTATCCGTCTCCTCCGTGGAAGTCCGCCTCCACGTAGGAGATCGGCCCGCCCCTGGACCAGTGACTCAAGGTCTGCTCGAAGGCTGGGGACATCACCGTGAACGGTCGACTTTCGGGCTCGGCACCATCCTGACGGGTGAGCAGACCGGTCGGCTCCTCAAGGAGCTGTGCGGTGACAGGCACCAGTCCCATGCGCTGACGGAGCGGGGCGACAACCGCTTCCCGAATCCCGGCGGTCTGGCTCTTGAGCAGGTCGAAACTTCCGATGACGGCGTTGAGCTCGTACGGCATTCCCACAGGTTAACCGCACAGCCTCCGCAAGGAATTTCGGTTTCGCAGCGCCGTGCGGTAGGCGTCACCTCAGGCGCCTGCCGGTGGGGTGGCCGTCCCAGTGGTGGCACAGGGCCGCACAGCGGACGAGCATACGCAGTGTGACGACCGCGACGGACAGGCAAGGCAGAAACCCACGCCTGGCTGCGCTCCTCGATGCTTCGCCGTAGCGTGCCGGAACCACATGATGAGGTGAACTGAGCCGACGTGATCTTCTCGTCGAGAGCTACAGCTGCCACCACCAGGCTTCGAGGTCGTGGTCATCGGCGTACTCCACGGGGCATCCGTAGGGCGACTGCTGTGCGATGGGCAGGGCGTCGGTGCGGCGGACCACGGCACGCAGGTCTTGCACCAGGGGCATCTCAGCGAGTTCGTCGACATCGAAGGGGCAGCCTGCCGGGCCGCCGACGAGGGTTGCGCAGCCGAACGCGTACCAGAGACCGATGAGTTCGCGATCGTGCTCCTTCTCGGCGGCGACGGCGACCTCACGGACCACCTCGATCACCCGGGTGCGGCGGAGCGGGGCGGCGTCGGGACCGTGGAGTTCACCGACCGCGACCATACGCCGCCACAGCGCGGTGCCGGCGTCGCAGTACAGGAACGGCGGGTCGACGTAGCCGTCCTCGAGCCAGGACTCGTAGCCGTCGAAGTCGGGAGCGTCCTCGTCGAACGTGCGCAGGCCGGTGAACTCCGTCAGCGCGTCGAAGTACGCAGACCGCTCGGCGTAGTCGGGGTGCCGGTCGACCGGGAACCGGTACGTATACCCGCGACGCAGCAGGATGTCCATCACACGAAACCGCGTGAACGAGCAGTCGTAGCCGCTCTCGAAGTCGTACAAGACCGCGAACCAGTCCCGCACACGCGGGTCGCCCGCCTCGGCATGGCCGTCAAGGACGCGGACCGAGTCCGCGACCAGGTCCTCGATCACATGCTCGGACATCAGGTCCTTCTTCCTTCGAGCCGACGATGCACCACGAGTGGCAAGAGAGCCTATGTCTCCCACGAGACGGTCAGCGCCTATCGGTGCGAAACGTCCAGCATGCCCTTCAGGATCGACTGACGCTCAGTCGTCATCATGATTGCCGGTGGCGTGGACCCGGCTCAGACCGAATCGGGAGAGAACCCGATCGGCTTCCTCGTTGTCGGCGCCTTCGATGTCGATGACGCCGTTCACGTGCAGATCAAGATGCGCGAATCGTGGTGCCAGTTCAGCCAGTCCGGTCAGCGGATCACCCTCGCAGTCTCTCTGGCTGATCGTCAGGTCCCTGATGGACAGACGCTCAAGCTGAGCAAGGACCGAGGAATCCGCGAGGGTTGAAAGTACCTGATACGAGGTAGCATCGAACTCTGCCCTGCTGAGGTCAAGATTCTTGAGACTAGGGTACTCAGAGGCCTTGAGTTCCTCGAGTTGCTCAGGCGGGCACGCGCAGCCGTGAACGTCATCGCCGAGTTCAACTTCCAATGACACCAGGCCGGGAGTCTGTCCAAGTTCGAAAATCGATCCGTCGGAGATGACGGGGCCCCGGAGTCGCAGTCGGGTCAGGCTGTCATGGTTCAGGGAGTGGAACAGGAACGCGCCTTCGAGTTCCAGTGTGCGCAGGGCGGGAAGCGATTCCCACATATCGGCCTGCACAAGTCCTTGGTGAAGGTAGTCCTCGGGGTTGATCTTCTTACCCGTCGATCCATCGCTGAGTTCAAACAGGTACTCGAAGCTGTAGCCGAAGTACATGCGTTCCAGCCGGGGGCGTTGTCGGCCGGCAAGTGAGACCGCAGAGTGCTCGGCAGAGTGGTGGTAGTCGGTGAGGTGCAGTTCGAGTGTGCGCAGTCGGTGGATGGCAGGGTGGGAAAGGAGGGCGTCGATCAGTGCACCCTCCCATTGCTCGGGGTCGGTCGGGTCGATGGTTGCAGTGTGTGAGTGGTCTGTCAGGAGCCGCTCCACCAGTTCTCGGCGTTGCGGCAGGGTGTCTTTGGCCAGGCGGAAGCAGGCCTCGTCGATGAAGCCGCGGGACCAGGTGAACTGCCAGGAGCCGTCCTTCCGCAACCCGTCCAGCCCGAGTTGCCGTTCCACTTCCTCATAGGCCGCGGCCAGCTGGGCCTGGTCCCCGTCCCTGGTCTCACAGCGGTGCTCCTGCCGGATCGCCTCGCCCCGCGGGTCGCCCGCCCCGGTCAGCAGATCCGCGTAGGCGAACCACGCCTCCCAGTCATCCGTCTTCGGAACATCTGCAGCATCGAAAGAGTGCACGTCATTCTCCAGGCCTTGGCGGCAAGCTCCAGATGGATCTGGGCACGCCATCGTCAACGGCACCATAAATGCAGCCTCTGACATGAGGGCCACATGGCCGCCCCCAACGCACAGTTCAGGAGTCAGTTACGTGGTTCTACCTACCTCGCCCCACTCAGACCGGGGCCCATCGGTCTTGCCTCTGAGTCGTCGCCGCCATGCGCGGAGAGAGGCAAGGCGGGTGAGACTGCGGGTCGCCGGGCTCCTGGTTGAACGGGGTCCAGGTCTCGCACACGTGCTTGTTGGCGGTCATGGCCATCTCCGAGTGCGGCAGAGGCTCCCACGAGCCCCACCTCAGGCGTGACCAAGGACAGGTTGCCGCTCTTCGGTGTGGGCAAGGAGACGGCTCGGAGTTGGGCTGGCATGTGGCGGCCGACTCTCAAGGTAGCTCTCACCGCTGACACCACGCCGCAGTTCGCGCACGCTTGGAGGTCTCGCGCGTTGGTTCTCACAAACGACCCTTTGCCCGAGCAAGATCAAATAGAGCCGGGTCGAGATCGCCGAGAAGTGGATCGACTCTCAGAACCTGTTCGCGCTCAATAGCGACAGGAACGAGGTTCTGCGACTTGCCTTGTGCGAAAACGCGGGTCCATGATGGTCCCCCAGGAATCCTCTGCTGTACCTGAGTCCGATGCCGATCTTTTCGTCGAGCGCTATCCATGCCCGAAGTGCACGGCCGCCCCCGGCTCGCCGTGCCGCTCGCGCAGCGGGGCGGTCACGAGCGCCTACCACACCGGCCGCTTCACCAAGGTGCCGAAACTGGCGAAGAAACTGCGGGTGCCGACTCCGGCCAGCCGAGGTCCGGGGCAGTCCTGGCGGCCCGGCAAGCCGGTGCCCGCAGCCGTAGACCCCAGTCTGCCGAGCGCGGACATCCGCATCGGCTATGCCCGTTGCTCACACCTCAGCCAGGAGCTTGACTCGCAGTTGGACGCGCTCGCCAGGCACGGCATCGGCAGAGACAAGATCTTCAGCGAGAAGATCAGCACCCGGATCAAGGTCCGCCCGCAGTTTGAAGAGGCACTGAAGACCGCCCGGGAGATCAAGGCGCACGTCCCGCACTGCCGGGTCATCCTCACTGTGTTCGAGATGAAGAGACTGGGGCGTGACGCGGCAGAGCCCACCGCCCTCGCGGACCATCTGACCGAGCATGCTCTGGTGCTGGAGATGCTCGCCGGACCGCTGCCCGGCATCCACGACCCCACCGGCCCCGGCAAGCTGCTGTTCGGCTTCTTCGCCGCGATGGCCGAGACGGAGCGGGAAAACATCCGGGAGTCGACGCTGGAGGGGCTCGACACCGCGGCCCGCAAGGGCAAGTCCGGCGGCCGGCCCCCGGTCATCACCGACGACATGCTGCACACCGTGCTGCGGCGCAAGGCGCTCGGCGAATCCGTCGAGCAGATCCAGCCCGACTTGATCATCCCTACCGGCAAGCGCAAGGGACGGAACCCGTCCCTCGCCAGCATCTACCGGGCCCTCGCCGAGTACGAGAAGACCCAGGCGTACCCGGAAGCCGTCGAGACGGCACACGCCGACTTCGCCGCCCTTCAGCAGCGCGATCACAACCCCGTGTAGTTACTCAGAGCTACACACCACCTGGCCGTAGCGATACGAAGACAGGGCCTACGCAGCCTGCACCGCACAAGGTCGCCATCGCGATCGTCTGCGGCAGCTGCTCCACGCATATGGCCACGAAGAGGTGCCACCGGGTCGGCACCTGGGCGGCGGACGACGCCGAGATCGCCTACACCTCCACCAACAGCTCCGGCTCAACCGCATCGAGGCATAGTTCACCGCGCTGCGCTCGCGCCCGCGACCACACCAGCCGCAAGGAACAGGGCGGCATGATCCGCCGCTACGTCGTCTGGCGAAACCTCCATGCCGACGACCAGCGCCTACGCGCCGTCACCGACAGGGCGAACGTCGTCCTGATGCGGCACTAGCCACCCGCGCCTTCGGCGAGCCAACCGATAAGGTCACCAGTCAGCAGCTCACCACTGCCTTCGATGTCATGCTCGACGGCGCCGAGATCCAGGCCGTACACAGAGCCGCGATCCGGACCGTGGAGTCGCATGAACAGCCCCCTCCCGCCGCTGTCATCGCCGACGAGCACCCAGTCCGGCGCGTACTCGCGGACTTCGTAGGTGTCGTTGCGTTCACGGATGACATGCGGCCCGTACACCGACACTCCGTTGGGAAGAAGGACACCCGGCCTGGACCGCCAAAGACGGGTGATCGTGGGGTTCGGACCTTCGCCGAGTCCGGACAGGAGCGCCACTTTGACCGCCAGAAAACCCGTGAAGGAATCAGCGAACTCCTGATCATCCCCGGTGAGGTGATCCCGTCGGATCACGGGATGCTCCTCGCCGTCCCACCGGTCGAGCGCGAACCAGAAGCTGTCGCCTCCCTCAGGCTCTCGGTAGAAGCAGAGCCGGTCCCCATCGAGTTGGGTGGCGACGTCTATGGTGTGCAAGTTGGTGAGCGGAGCGACTGATGCAACCTCCATCATGTCGATCGTGCCCTCGCCATACTCGGCCAGCCACCATCGGTAGGACTGTGACAGCGGCCCCACCAAGCCTTCCGCGGCTCGAATGGCCGCGTCCGATTTCCCGCTGCCGGGCCTGGTTGCGATCGATGCCGACACTTCAACCAGTTCGCGCAGGGGTGCGAAATCGCCACTCATGAACGCGAGTCTTGCACAGGACAATCGCACCGTTGGACTGGCTTGCCGCCCCTGGAGCCTTGCGGTGTCGCAGTGGTTGTGGTCCGTCGTTTGCCGGGCGGGTCTCGACACCGGCCAGTCGACGGGCCGTTGAACCCGTACGCCGCGAAGCCGCACCGTCGTCCCGAGGGCTATCAAACCCACAGACTGCTGACGCCTCGCTGACAGGCCGCCGAGCGGCGTCGGCTGATTGGACGGGGGCTGCCGAACAAGCCGGTGAAGCCGCTGCGGGTGTGGCTGAATCCGGCTCACAGCCCGGCGCTGGACGCGCTCACCCTCAGCGCCGTTTCCCAGGTTTCAGTACAACTACGCAATCCGCTACACAACTTCGCTGCGGGAGGATTCCCGAGGGCGTTTTCGGCCGGTGGGGCGGATTACTGTGCAGACCATGTCTGACAATCAGTGATCGACGGACCAAGGCTGAACCCGCTGTCGTGGATGAGTTGCCGACCGAGTAAATCCTCCAACCCTCGATTCGGCTGCCGTCTTCCAGTAAGCCACGGGGCTTCCATTCAGCCGTCCCAGTGGCTGCGTGGGGGCCGGCCCCACCCCTGCCGGGGCATCAACAAACAGCAGCTGTATCGGAAGGCACCGCTTAACCTCATGAGTACACCCAAAGGGCTCCAGGCGAACGTCCTCGGCACTTTCGACAGCATCGTCATGGCCGTGGCGGGCAGTGCCCCCGCGTACTCGCTCGCGGCGACCACAGCCGTGCTCGTCGGCACGGTCGGCTTCGCCGCTCCTGCCGCGCTGCTCTACTGCGCGATACCCATGTTCGGCATCGCATGGGCGTTCAACTACCTGGGTCGGCTCGACGTCAACGCCGGCGCCAAGCTACTCCTGGGTGGCCCGCGCCCTCCACCCCGCCCTGGGCTTCCTCAGCGGCTGGGCGCTGGTGGTCTCGGCCACGATCTTCATGGTCGCGGGCTCGCTGCCGGCGGGCAGCATGACGCTGTCCCTGTTCGCCCCGGACCTAGCGGACAACACCGCACTGGCGACCGCGGTCGGCGCGGCCTGGTTCCTGGTGATGCTCGTCGTTGTGCTCATGGGGGCGCGACTGACGGTCCACGCCCAGCTGATCATGTCCGGCATCGAACTGCTCATCCTGCTCGGCTTCGCCACAGCGGCCTTGTCTCACGACAACGCGGTCGAGCACTTCTCCTGGTCCTGGCTGGGCTTCAGCCACTTCGACGGCCTACAGGGCTTCGCAGCAGGCGCGTTGATCGCGGCGTTCTACTACTGGGGATGGGACGTCACCAGCAACCTCAGCGAGGAAACCCGCAACAGCCGCAGGACGTCGGGGCTGGCCGGCCTCATCGGCCTCGCCGTCGTCTTCGTCCTGTTCGAGGTTTTCACGATCTCGGTGAACATGCTGCTCACCGCCGATGAGATCGAGGCCAACAGCGCCAACGTCCTGGCCGTGCTCGGCGATCGCATCTGGCCCGGCTGGGGAGGCAAGCTGTTGATCGTCGCCGTCATGCTGTCCACCATCGCCACCCTGGAGACCACCCTCATCCAGGTGACCCGTTCCCTCTTCGCGATGGGCCGCGATCGCACCATGCCGGCCGCTCTCGGCACCTCCCACCGCCGCTACCACACGCCCTGGGTCGCGCTCGTGGCCGTCGGTGCGGTCGCCCTCGCTCTCTTCGTGGCCTCCAACTCGCTCGGTTCGGTCGGCGACATTCTGGACAGTGCGGTCGCCGCCATCGGACTCCAGATCGCCGTCTACTACGGGCTGGCCGGACTCGCGGTTGTCGTCGCCTACCGCAAGGTGCTGCTGAAGTCCCGGGCGAACTTCTTCTTCGGCGGGCTGTGGCCGCTGGCCGGGGCGCTCTTCATGTTCTGGATCCTCTTCGAGTCGCTGGGCGAACTCGACCCCACCGCCATCGGGATCGGCATCGGCGCTCTCGCCCTGGGCCTGGTTCCGATGTTCTGGTACCGGCGCAGCACCTACTACCGCCCGGACAGGCTCGACGCCGCCAGGACCGAACAAGTCGCGCAAGAGTACGAAAGGCTGGAGCCCGTGTCCGCGTCGTCCGCCGACGACACCGTAGCCACGGACTTCTGAGGCGCGCTGGCATGACAACTGAAAGCACGACTTTCACTCCCGAATTCGATGTGACGCTCGGCGACCGGAGCCTCGCAAGGGCGCGCGAGGACATCACCATCGGCCGTTGGCAGGGCCTTCCCGAGCTGCTCCGCACCACCGGGTACGACTGGGACCGCCGCACCCACCGGATCCGCCTGCTCGCCCACGCCGCGGCCGGCACCACCGTCGCAGAGGAATGGCACACCGCCCAACCGCGCAACCCGGACGCGCTGGTGCTGCGCGCAGCTACAGAGGTCATGCGCTGCTTCAACCTGGCGGTCGCCACCGGCAACGCCGGCGATGTCGAACAGGGCCGACGGGACACGGCTGTACGGACCTGCCTCCGAGCGGCCGACGCGTACCCGCACGACCCTGTGCCCTGGGTGTCCCTCCTCACCATCGCCCGGCTCTACCCGGGCGGCCACCCCCAGATCAACCGCTGGTGGCAGGAGCTGCGATTCCGCCACCGGGACAACCGGGAAGCGCACAACCAGATGCTGCGCCACCTCTCCGCGCGCTGGCACGGCTCGCACGGAACCATGTACGACTTCGCTCGGGACGTGGCGAGCAGCACTCCGGCCGGCTCGCCACTCGCCGTACTCCTGCAGGTCGCACGGGCCGAGGAATACCGCTACCGCCTCGATCGCGAGGGAGACATGGCGCTGTTCCTGCGCCGCCACTGGAGCAGCGACTTGGCAATCGCCGAGACCCGTCGCACCTGGAATTCATGGATTGTCGACTGGGACGGCGTCGACCGGGCGCAGGACGTCGCCGACCTCAACCACCTGCTGCACGCGGCGTGCGAAGGCGGCCTCCACTCCGAAGCCGTGCACCTCTTCGAACTGATCGACGGCCGGGCCGCCTCGGCGCCTTGGTCCTACTTCGGCGACCCCGCGGCCGTCATCACCAAGTGGCACCGCACCGTCGTACGCTGAACCCGCGCGATGGGACAGGCTCAGGCCTGATGATCACGCGGGAGAAACTGTCACGCGCTCAGAAGCGACCGCATTGGCCTCGTTGGTGTCGGGTTCGATGCGTGAACGGTGGTGGGTCGCGCGTGAGTATCGCAGCGGGCGACAATCGTCGGGTGAGTGACTGAAGCGAGCATGGTGCACGTTTTCCCCTCGCACGGCCGGTTCTCCTCGTGTGCAGACATCCGCGACTACGTCGATGAGATGTGGTCGGAGAACGAGGATGCGGAGCCCTCGGCATTTAGACCTTCCGCGAATAGGGGCGGTTTGGGCACCGGGTGGCATGAACGGGTGCAAGTTCTGGTGATCATGGAGTTGCAACGCTCTGTGATCGCGGAGGAGACCTGTGCCCGTCCTGCCATCGTGGCTGACCGAGCCGCTTTGGGACCAGTTCGCGGTCCTGCTGCCCGCGCGGACTGAGTACCATCCGGACCATCCGCTGGGCTGTCACCGTCGGCGGATCAGTGACCGGATCGTTTTCGACAAGATGCTGCACCTGCTGCATTTCGGCTGCTCGTATGAGGCGATAGCGGATACGACGTGCTCGGCCACCACGATCCGCAGCCGTCGCGATGAGTGGATACGCCTGAGGGTCTTCGCCGCGTTCAAGCGGATCGCGCTGGAGTCCTACGATCGGATCGTCGGCCTCGACCAGATCGCTGTGGATGGCCGCATCACCAAGGCCCCCGGAGGTGGCGAGGGGGCGGGACGTTCCCCAGTCGACCGCGGCAAACAGGGCCTGAACGCTCTGGCATGACGGACGGTTACGGCATTCCCCTGGGCCGCGTTCTGGCCGGAGCCAACCGCCATGACTCCCCGCTGCTCGCCCCGACCCTGGACCGCCTGGACGACCTCGGCCCCCTGCCGGACGACATCACGGTGCACCTCGACGCCGGCTACGACAGTGCCAACACCCGCGCCCTGCTCGATGGACGCGGCCTCCACGGCCGGATCGCGCACAAGGGCGAGAAGGCGCCCATCCAGGCAAGCCAGAGGTGGCACGTGGAGCGCACCCACGCCTGGCAGAACGCTTTCCAGCGCCTCGCCCGTTGCTACGAGCGCCAGGCCACCGTCATCGACGCCTTCTTCGACCTCGCCGACACCATCATCACCGTACGGAGCCTGATCCGCCGGGCGTGGGCCACCCACCGCTGGCAGACGCGACCCCACCGTCGCTCCTGAAATGCCGACGCCGACACCATCCCGAGTACCGGCCTCTACCAGGCGGGACACCCCCAGAGCGTCTCGCGGGAGACATGGTCAGCAGCGGGCCAGCACCGCCGTCTCCGGGCCGAACCCCACTACCAGCCGACTGTCCGCAGCGACGGCCACCGCCGCCACGGGCGCGGGAAACACCAACTCCGACCCCACTTGCTGGCCGGTGGTCAGATCCCACACCCGCACCGTCCCGTCTCTGCCGCCGGTAACCGCGACCGGACAGCTGTCCACGACGCCCGTCGCCACCGCCCACACCGCGTCGGTGTGCCCGGTGAGCGGTTCGACGACGGGCTGGCCGGTGGCCAGGTCCCACACCCTCACCGTGAAGTCGTCGCTGCCGGTGACGGCGACCGAACGTCCCTCCAACACCCCCGTCGCCACCGCCAACACCCAGTCGGCGTGCCCGGTGAACGGTTCGCCGACAGGCCGGCCGGTGGCCAGGTCCCACACCCTCACCGTGAAGTCGTCGCTGCCGGTGACGGCGACCGAACGTCCCTCCAACACCCCCGTCGCCACCGCCAAC
>NZ_JBEPBI010000024.1:0-62364 GCF_040299045.1 Streptomyces sp. NPDC001027 | reverse complement strand
GCATCGCGGCCTGCGTCGGCAACAACGGCCGCAGCGGCGGCGCCGGGTCGGGCGTCAACCTGACGCAGTACTTCCACGCGTACGGCGAGCCGGGCACCGAGCAGGCGATCAAGAAGTACGCGAAGGCCTACGACAAGGCGAACGTGACCACGCAGTGGATCACCAGCGCCGACTTCGAGAGCAAGCTGTTCGCCACCCTGCTCACCAAGAACGCGCCCGACCTCTTCGAGTTCCACCCGCAGATCCAGATGGTCAAGAGCGGTCAGGTGGCGGATCTGACCGACATCATCGACCCGGTCAAGAGCGACTTCAACCCGGCCGACATCAAGTCCCACACGGTCGACGGGAAGATATACGGCGTCCGCATGATCGACGACCCGCAGTTCTTCTTCTACCGCAAGTCGATGCTGGAGAAGGCGAAGGTCCAGGTGCCGACCACGCTCGACGAGCTGATGGAGGCCGCCGCCAAGCTCACCACGGGCAAGGTCAAGGGCCTGTACATGGGCGACGACCTGCACAGCGTCATCAACCCGATGATCTGGTCGGCCGGCGCCGACACCCTGAACGAGAAGAACGAGATCGCCTACCACACCCCGGGCGTCATCGAGGGCATCAAGAAGATGCGCAAGCTGTTCACCAGCGGCCACCTCCTGCTCGGCGCGCCGACCGCGTCCTGGGACCCTTCGTCGCTCAACCAGGGACTGTGCGCGATCCAGTTCTGCGGCATGTGGGCGATGCCGGGCATCCAGAAGGCGCTCGGCGACGACTGGGGCGTCTTCCCCTTCCCGAAGACCGTCGACTCCGGCAAGCAGTCCGTCTACAACGGCGGCTGGTCGATGTTCGTGAACGCCAAGGGCAAGAACGTCGACGCGGCCAAGGAATACGTCAAGTGGCTGTGGATCGACCAGAAGCAGTACCAGGAGGACTGGGCCACCTCCTACGGCTTCCACATCCCGCCGCGCACGTCGATCGCGCAGTCGGCCACCAAGCTCAAGTCGGGCAACGCCGCCGAGGGCGTCAGGCTCTTCAACGAGTTCGGGCACTTCGACAACATCGGCTGGACCCAGGCCATGATCACCTCTCTCGAGGACGTCTTCGCCAACTCCGTCCGCAAGGACATGGACCCGGAGGCCGCGCTGGACAAGGCGGACGCGGCCGTCAACCGCGAGCTCAAGAAGCTGTTCGGATAGGCCGCGGGACGGACCTCGACATGTCGACGACCACGACGCGCGACCTCGCGCACCCCGCCCCGGCGAAGGCCTCACCGGCCAAGCCGCGGCGGGGTCTGCGGGGCAGCCCCACGTTCAACTTCTGGCTCTTCACGGGGCCGTTCCTCATCGGTCTGGCGATCTTCGTCTACGCGCCGATCCTGTGGAGCATCTGGCTCAGCTTCTTCGAGGCCCGCTTCACCGTCACGCCGGACAAGTTCATCGGCTTCGAGAACTACACGTACATGCTGACGAACGACGACTTCGTCGGCTCCCTCGTCACCTTCACCGTCTTCGCCGCGTTCATCGTGCCCACCACGTGGGCGCTGTCGCTGAGCCTGGCCCTGCTGGTGAACCGGCTCCGCTTCATGCGGGCGTTCTTCCGTTCGGTGTTCTTCCTGCCGACCGCGTGCAGCTACGTCGCCGCCGCGCTCATCTGGAAGATGTCGATCTTCAGTGGGGTCCGGTTCGGCCTCATGAACACGGTCCTCGCCTGGTTCGGCATCGACAACATCGCCTGGCTGGTGGACCCCAACCCGCCCTGGTACTGGCTCGTCATCGTCACGGCGCGGCTGTGGCTGCAGTCCGGCTTCTACATGATCCTCTTCCTGGCCGCGCTGCAGAACATCCCGGGCGAGCTGTACGAGGCGGCCGCCATCGACGGCGCCAAGCCGGGCTGGCAGACCTTCCGCCACATCACCCTGCCCCAGCTGCGCGCCACCTCCACCGCGGTGATCCTGCTGCTGCTGATCGCCGCCTACCAGGCCTTCGACGAGTTCTTCAACCTGCTGTCGAAGACCACGTGGGGCCGTCCGCCGCTGGTGGAGCTGTACTACAAGGCCCTCGGCGAGAGCCAGGACTACGGCGCGGGCAGCGCCGGAGCGGTCATCCTGACCGTGTTGATCTGCGCCGTGACCCTGCTCCAGGGCAAGTTCATGGGCTTCGGAAGGGGGGACGAGTCCAAGTGACCACCACGACGCCCGAGGTGCACAAGAGCGCAAAGCCGTCGCAGAAGCCCCGCCGGGGCGGGCGCGGCGGCGGCGTGATGAGCTCCACCGGCCTGTACATCGCGACCGGTGTCGCCGGCTTCTTCTTCCTCGTCCCCTTCTACCTGCTCGTCCGCAACGCCCTGTCCACGGACACCGACATCACCGGCGAGAACTGGAAGTTCTTCCCCACGGACATCCAGTGGGGCAACGTCAAGGAACTGTTCACGGACGAGACGGTTCCCTTCGCCCAGTCGCTGTGGAACTCGGCGGTGGTGGCCACCCTGCACACCGTCGGCGTCCTGCTGGTGTGCTCGCTCGCGGGCTACGGCCTCGCCCGCATCCCGTACCGGCATGCCAACAAGGTGTTCTACGCCGTCCTCGGCACCCTGATGGTCCCGACGGCGGTCACCTTCGTCCCGAGCTTCGTGCTGGTGTCGTCGCTCGGCTGGGTGGACACCTACCGGGGTCTCATCATCCCGGGCCTGTTCAGCGGTTTCACCTGTTTCCTGTTCCGGCAGTACTTCCTGGGGTTCCCCAAGGAGCTGGAGGAGGCGGCGCGCGTGGACGGTCTGGGCTACTGGGGCGCGTACTGGCGCATCGTGGTGCCCAACTCGCTGAACTTCTTCGCGGCGATGGCGACCATCACCTTCATCAACGGCTGGAACTCCTTCCTGTGGCCGCTGGTCATCGGCCAGGACCCGGGGTCGTGGACGGTCCAGGTCGCGCTCTCCAACTACATGACCAACCAGACCGTCGTCTTCCACCTGATCTTCATGGCCACCGCATTTTCCATCCTGCCCCTGGTATTCGTGTTCCTCTTCCTCCAGCGCTGGCTGGTCCAGGGGATCGCACAGACCGGCATCAAGGGCTGACCTAGGAGACCCATGTCCCCTCGCACCCCGGCCGTCGACTACGTCGAGAGCGTCTCTCCCGGCAGCGGGGCCCTTCCGCCCCGCGCCTGGTACGCGTCGTCCGACGCGAAATCCCTGTCCCTGAACGGACGGTGGCGTCTTCGGGTGTCGGCCACAGCCGACGCCGAGGACGACGCGTTCGCCGAGGAGGGTTACGACGCGCAGGACTGGGCCGAGGTCACGGTCCCGGGCCACTGGGTGCTGCAGGGGGACGGCGGCTTCGGCTCGCCGATCTACACCAACCACCTCTACCCCTTCCCGGTGGACCCGCCCCGCGTGCCCACCGAGAACCCGACCGGCGACCATCGGAGGGTCTTCGACCTGCCCGAGGGGTGGCCGGACCTTTCCGAAGGCGGTTTCGTCCTCCGTTTCGACGGCGTGGAGTCCTGTGCCCGTCTCTGGCTGAACGGGACGGACCTCGGCGAGTTCAAGGGCTCCCGGCTGCCCCACGAGTTCGCGGTGGGACATCTGCTCAAGCAGCGCGGCAACGTCCTCGCGGTGCGCGTCCACCAGTGGTCGGCGGGCTCGTACCTGGAGGACCAGGACCAGTGGTGGCTGCCGGGCATCTTCCGTGACGTCACCCTGCTGCACCGGCCCGCGGGCAGCGTGCTCGACTTCTTCGTGCACGCCTCCTACGACCACGTCACGGGCGAGGGCGCCCTGCGCGTCGACTCCGACGTCGACGGACGGGTCGTGGTACCCGCCCTGGGCATCGACGCCGCGACCGGGGAGACCGTCACGACGCCGGTCCGGCCGTGGACGGCGGAGACGCCCACGTTGTACGACGGCGAGCTGGTGACCGAGGGCGAGCGGGTGCCGTTGCGCATCGGTTTCCGCACCGTCGAGCTGGCGGACGGTCTGATCAAGGTCAACGGCCGGCCGATCCTGTTCAAGGGCGTCAACCGGCACGAGTGGCACCCCGAGACGGGCCGCGCCCTCGACCTGGAGACCATGCGCGCGGACGTGCTGCTGATGAAGCGGCACAACGTCAACGCCGTCCGCACCTCGCACTACCCGCCGCACCCCGCCTTCCTCGACCTGTGCGACGAGTACGGCCTGTGGGTCATCGACGAATGCGACCTGGAGACCCACGGGTTCGTCGAGCAGGACTGGCGGGACAACCCCGTCGACGACGAGCGCTGGACCCCGGCCCTGCTCGACCGCGCCGCCCGCATGGTCGAACGGGACAAGAACCATCCGTCGGTCGTCATCTGGTCCCTCGGCAACGAGGCCGGCACCGGACGCGGACTGACCGCGATGGCCGAGTGGATCCACGGCCGCGACGCCTCGCGCCTCGTGCATTACGAGGGTGACGTCAACTGCCGTGACACGGACGTCTATTCACGCATGTACGCCTCTCACGAGGAGGTCGAGCGGATCGGCCGGGGGCTGGACGGCGGCACCCTCAGGCGACGCGAACTGCCGTTCATTCTCTGCGAGTACGCCCACGCGATGGGCAACGGCCCCGGCGGGCTGGCCGATTACCAGCGGCTCTTCGAGGCGCACGACCGGCTCCAGGGCGCGTTCGTCTGGGAGTGGATCGACCACGGCATCCGGCATCCGGAGCTGGGCTACGCCTACGGCGGCGACTTCGGCGAGGAGCTGCACGACGGCAACTTCGTCTGCGACGGCCTGCTCTTCCCGGACCGCACGCCCTCGCCCGGCCTGGTCGAGTTCAAGAAGGTGATCGAGCCGGTCCGCATCGAGGGCGACGGCTCGGGCGGGACCGTGCGGATCACCAACGGGTACGACTTCTGCGACCTCTCCCACCTGAGGTTCGAGTTCTTCCACCAGGTGGACGGCTCCCCCTCCGGCGCGGAGGCTCTCACCGTCGGGCCCCTCGCGCCCGGGGAGTCGGCCGAGGTGAAGCTGCCGTCGGGCCCGGTCGGCGAGGGCGGCGAAGGCGGCGAGGTCCAGTGGACGGTTCGCGCGCTGCTCGCCGACGACACGTCGTGGGCGCCCAGGGACCACCCGGTGGCCTGGGGTCAGGAGACCGTCGTCCCGCGGACGCCGGCGACTGTCGCCGCCTCGCAGCGGCCCGTCCCCGGCGGGCGGCTGCTCACGCTGGGTCCCGGCGTCTTCGACGCCCGTACCGGCGCGCTGAGGTCGGTCGGCGGCGTCGACGTGCGGGAGCTGCGTCTGGACGTGTGGCGGGCGACGACCGACAACGACGACGGCGCGTCATGGCAGGACGACACGCGCTACGGCCTGATGTGGCGTACGCACGGACTGCACCGGATGCGGCACCGCCTGGACGGCGTCGAGCCGGCCGACGACGCGCTGACCGTACGGACCCGGGTGGCGCCGGCCGGCCGCGAGCTGGGTCTGCGCACCGTGTACCGCTGGACGTCCGACGGGACGCGGCTGAAGCTGACCGTCTCCGTGGGACCCGAGGGCGACTGGACGATGCCGCTGCCCAGGATCGGCGTCCGTTTCGGGCTGGCGGGAGAGTCCGCGGGACACGCACGGTGGTTCGGCGGCGGTCCCGGCGAGGCGTACCCGGACACCGGGGCCGCGTCGATGCTCGGCCGGTGGGACGCAGGCATCGAGGAGCTGCAGACGCCGTACGTGCGCCCGCAGGAGAACGGGGCCAGGGCCGACGTCCGCTGGGCGGAGCTCGGCGGCCTGCGCATCGAGGGGGACCCGGCGTTCTGGTTCTCCGCCCGGCGCTGGACGACCGAGCAGCTGGACGCGGCCCGGCACCCGACCGACCTCACGCCGGGCGACACGGTCTGGGTCAACCTCGACCACGGCCAGCACGGCATCGGCTCGCAGTCCTGCGGTCCCGGCCCGCTCCCGCAGTACTTCCTGAACGCCGAACCCGTCGAGTTCTCCTTCGTGTTCTCGGAGACCGACTGATCGGCCGACCGTCCGGGCGGCGTCCGGGCGGCGGCGTCCCTGCACCGTCCGGGCGGCGTCCCGGCACGGAATCGACTCCTCCCGCGGCCGGCCGGACCCCGGCCGGCCGCGCCGCGCCGCAGTGGAGGTTGAACGAATGAAGGGCAGCATCGAGGTGCGGGGCCTGTCCCGCACCTTCCACACCACCGTCCGCCGTCCGGGCCTCATCGGCGGTCTGCGGTCCCTTGTCGACCCGGAACGGGTCGCCAAGCACGCCGTCCGCGACATCACCTTCGACGTGGCCCCGGGCGAACTCCTCGCCCTCCTCGGCCCGAACGGCGCCGGCAAGTCCACCGCCATCAAGATGCTCACCGGCATCCTCACCCCGACGTCCGGTGAGGCGCGGGTCGCGGGCGTCGTGCCGTACCGGGAGAGGGAACGCAACGCCCGCAACATCGGCGCCGTCTTCGGGCAGCGCACACAGCTGTGGTGGGACCTCCCGGTGCGCGAGTCGTTCGCGATCCTGCGCGACATCTACGAGGTGCCCCGCACCGAACACGCCCTGCGGTTGCGGGAGTTCGACGATCTCCTCGAGCTGTCCTCGTTCTGGGACACCCGGGTGCGCCACCTGTCGCTCGGCCAGCGGGTGCGCTGCGACCTCGCGGCGGCGCTGCTGCACGACCCGCCCGTGGTCTTCCTCGACGAGCCCACCATCGGGATGGACGTGGTGGTGAAGGAGCAGGTCCGCGAGTTCCTGCGGCACCAGGTCGAACAGCGCGGCCGCACCGTCCTGTTGACCACGCACGACATGACGGAGGTCGAGCGGCTCGCCGAGCGCGTGGTGCTGGTCAACCACGGCCGGCTGGTGCTGGACGGCACCCTCGACGAGATCCGCCGCACCTTCGGCTCCACCTGGCAGGTGCGGGCCACGCTCGCCGACCCGCACGCCGAGGTCGTGGCTCCGCCGGGCATCACGGTCCTGCGCCGCGAGGGCGCACGGGTGGTGTTCGGCCCGGACGGTGCGGGCGCGCCCACGGTCCACCAGGCGCTGAAGGCCGTCATCGAGCGGTACGAGGTGACGGACGTCGCCGTGGACGAGGCGGAGCTGGAGGATGTGATGCGCGCCGCGTACGCCCAGGCCGGGACGTCGTGACGGCGGTGCTGCCCGGCTGGCGCGCCGCCCGGGTCACCCCGCTCGGAGAGCTGCGCACCCCGCCCCGGATGACCGCCGCCCTGCTGCGGCTCACCGTGCAGGTGGTGCTGGTCGCGTCCCTGTGGCGCGGTCTGTACGCCCATACGGGGACCACCGCGGGGCTCACCCGCGACCAGGCGGTCACCTACGCGGTGCTGGCCGTGCTCGCGTCCCGGCTGCGGGCGTTGGACCAGTACGCGGGCCGGGACACCGTCATCCAGCACATGCACTTCGGCACCATCGTCTACTGGTACCTGCGGCCGCTGCCGCCGCAGCGCTACTACGCGTTGCGGGCGCTCGGCGAGCAACTCTACGGTCTGGCGTGGGCGTCGGCCGGATACGCCGTCTGCCTGTGGTCCGGCACGGTGCGGCCTCCCGGTTCCGCGGCCGTGGCGGGGGTGTTCGCGCTGAGCCTGCTGCTCGGCCAGTGGATCCTGTACTACGTCATGCTGGCCATCGACCAGCTCTGTTTCTTCACGTTGCGCAACAACGCCGCGATGCTCATCCTCATCTTCGCCCAGAACCTGCTCTCCGGGGTGTACGCGCCCTTGTGGTTCTTCCCGGACTGGTTCGTCACGTTGAGCGCTTTGCTGCCGTTCCAGGCCACGCTGAGCGTGCCGTTGTCGCTGTACGTCGGCCGCATCCCGCTGCCGGACGCCGGGCCCGCCCTGCTGGTTCAGGCCGCCTGGGTGATCGTGCTGGCGCTGTTCACCCGGCTGGTGTGGCGACTCGCCGCCCGACGGGTCATCTCGCAGGGAGGCTGATCTCCGTTGAAGACCGTGCGCCTGGCGTGGCGGATCACGCGTCTCAACTTCCGCGCGCAGCTGGAATACCGTTCCGAGTTTCTGATGATGGTCGCGATCGGCGCCGTCTGGCAGGTGTCGGTGATCGTCTTCGCGACCGTGCTGCTGACCCGGTCCAGTGGAATGGGCGGCTGGGACAGCTCGGACGTCCTCCTCATCCCCGCGACCCGGATGCTCGCCCACGGTCTGTTCGTGCTGTTCCTGGGACGCGTGCACGGCATCGGTTACTTCATCCAGGAAGGCAAGATCGACGTCTGCCTGGTGCGGCCGATGTCCGTGCACCTCCAGGTGCAGCTACGCGTGTTCCCGACGAACGCGATCGGCGACCTGGCGGTCGCGGTCGCACTGATGGCGGGCGCGCTCGGCCGCAGCGGACTCGACTGGACGGCGGGCCGGACGTCGTATCTGATCGCGGCCGTCGTCGGCGGCATGTTCCTGGAGGCCGCCCTGTTCACGGCGCTGGCCTCCGCGGCACTGCGTTTCCCGGCCGCAGACTACTGGGGGCGCTGGCTGGAGGAGCTTCTCGGCACGTTCGGAAGCTATCCCCTCAACGTGCTGCCCAAGGCGGTGGGCGGCTTCCTGACGTTCGGCCTCCCGCTCGCCTTCGTCGCGTACTTTCCCGCCGCCGTCCTGACCGGCCATGCTCACGGCACGGGCGTCCCGTACTGGCTGGCGGCCGTCTCCCCGCTGCTGGGCCTGCTGGCGTACCTCGGCTCACGGCTGCTGTGGCGGTGGAGCCTGCGGCACTACACGGGGGTGAACGGCTGACTCGCAGACGCGTCGACGCGCAGACGAGCCGATCACGCGCGGGAGTGCGAGGCCGGACCGGACGTCTCGGGGCCGGCGGTTCGCGGTGGGTCGCCCGGCGCAGGGGATCAGATCCCCACGTCGGACGGGAGGCCGACCGACCGACTCACCCGTCGATGCGGGGCACGTCCGCCTCGGACCTCGGCCGCGGCGTCGGGGGCTGCTTGTCCGCCCACGGCCGCTACAGGACGGGCGCGCCGACCAGCGAGGCCCGCGCGCCCGTCCCGGGCAGTAACGCGTTTCTGCGATCCGCTCAGATTCGGGAAGCGGTTCCGCAACTGTCGGACGTGCTGCCCTCGCCGATGCCCTTGCTCCGGTCGTACGGGTCCTCGGTCGGGCCGGTCTGCGTGGGAGCCGTCGGCTCCGCCGACTTGAACCGGGGGTGCAGGAAACCGTCGTAGACGTCGCAGGCCGAGTTGAAGAGCGCCTCGTCGTACCGGACGAGGAGCAGCCGCCCGGGCGTCACGTCGTAGTGTGCGGGGTCGGGGATCTCGACGTCGATGACGCGCCGCACGATCGTCCGGGTGACCTCCGGCGGGCCCTCGGCGGGGCGGACGGGATAGACGAAGGTGTAGTCGGCGTGCACGGTCACGCCGTTGTGCTTGCTCTTCTTGTAGGTCATGCGCCCGCGCGTCTTGACCACGTCGCCCACGACCCTGGTCTCGTCGGGGTCGAACCGGCTGAACAGGGTCAGCGGGTCGTGCGTCCTGTCCGGCGAGCGAAGGAAGGCGTCGAGGTCGTCGAGCAGATGCGGCTGTTTGGGATCGAGCACCGAGAGAGCGGCGGCCGGACGTCCGCCGCGCAGCGTCGCGGACTCCAGATTCGCGCCGACCAGCAGTTTCCTGGTCAGTTCAAGCGCTTTCGACACACGTTCCTTCGGCGCCGACCCGACGGCCTCTGCGACCGGCAGGACCACGCCGGCCTCGCCGTCGGCCCAGGCGAGGGCGGGAGAGCCGGCGAAGGGCCTGTCGATGGTCGGCGCCTGGTCCGGCACGGCCCCCGGTGCGGCGGTGGGTGCTGCGGTCTCCGCGGGCAACGGAGACACGGCGGCGGCCTTGGGCTCGCCCGTTCCGAGGGGGTCACCGGGCAGCAGCGAGGGTCTGAGCGCCACGGCGACCACACCGAGCGCCAGCAGCACGCCGAGCGCCGACCACACCTGCCGCCGCCTCGTTCTGCCGTTCATGTCCCGCGGGGTCGGACCGGTCCGCCAGCCCTCGGGCTCGCCCTGGTGCCGCAGCCGTTCGGTGACCATGCGGGCCCGGGCGGAGGGTTCCTTCGGAGCAGGGGAGGCGCCGAGCTCGCTGTCCCGGAGGAAGGCCTGCCATTCCTCGTCGGATATGGACGAGCTGTCTCCCGCCTCATCAGAGGGTTTGCCGACCACGGGGTGCGTACCTGCTTTCTCTTGCGTCGGGTTGTTTCAGGAACCTGCCGTGTGCGCCGCCCCGGCGGGGTCTCCCGGCCGCCGTTCGGCGGAACTCCACTCCGGCGTGGGGACAGGACGCCGGGGAGCCGGCGGCGGGTGCGGTCCCCGACGGGGATTCTGTGGGACGGCGTCCGACGCGCCCGGCCTGCCGCCGCTCCGGGGGCTCCGCCTCCCGGCTGCGGAACCGCCGTCGTCGCCGTTCCCCTTGCTGCCACGCGTCTCCTTGCCGGACGGCACTGCGCGGCGGCGCGCGGTCGTCCCGCTCGGCTCCGGGCGCGGCACAGCCTTCGACGCGAAGGGCGAAGGGGACGCGGGAACACTCGCGGTGGCGTCCGGCGAAGGAGATGGGGTGGCCGTGTGGGGGACGGAATGCGTCGAGGACGGCGTTTCCGCGACGCTTGCGTCCGATCCGGAACCGTCGTTGCCCCCGGTCGAGCACCCGGACGCGCACACGGCAGAGAACACCACCGTCACCCACGCCGACGTCAGCGACGCACGTGACATCTCCACCCCTGGAAACGGTTGTCCGGATTTTCCGAGTTCTCGGCGCCGAGGGGTCAGCGAGTTCGACCGCGGTGAAGCTGAAAGCGACTTCAGAAACGGACCGTTGCGAAACCGGTTTCCGCGGCCCGTCGTCCCCTTGAGCCCTGCTGCGCACCGCCCCCCCTGCATGCGTCGCGGCACAGTATCAGAGTGTCCGGCAGTTGCCGAGATTCAGGCACGGGACATTCGCTCCGCTCCGTGCGCTCCGGCCCGCCGCCTGGGAGCACTTAGGATTTCGCCGACACCCCGGTTCTCCGAACGCGCACAAGGCGGTTGCCCATGCCAAGAGTCGGCCTCACCACCGACCGCCTGGTCGAAGCCGCCGCCGAACTGGCCGACGAGGCCGGGTTCGACCACGTCAGCATCTCGGCGCTGGCCCGGCGCTTCGGCGTGAAGGACGCGAGTCTGTACTCGCACGTCAGGAGCCTCGGGGAACTGCGGACCAGACTCGCGCTGTTCGTCGGCGGCGAGATGATCGACGCGATCGGCTCCGCCGTCGTCGGACTCGCGGGCAGGGACGCGCTGGTCGCCTTCGCGGGGGCCTACCGGCAGTATGCGCTGCAGCACCCGGGCAGGTACGCCGCCACACAGATCCGTATCGATCCGGAGCGGGACCGGGAACTGACCGCGGACTCCCCCGCCCTGCGCCGCACCGCCGAGATCACCTACGGGATGCTGCGAGGGTACGGCCTCGAGGAACCCGACCTCACGGACGCCGTCCGCCTGTTGCGCAGCGCGTTCCACGGGTACTGCATGCTGGAGGCCGGCGGCGGCTTCGGGGCGCCCCGGGACGTACGGCAGTCGTGGGACAAGGCGGTCGACGCCCTGCACGCGGCCCTCACCCACTGGCCGCGAGAGGCTGACGGCGGTCGCGGATGACGACGCCTGACGGCGGAGCGGGACCGAATTCGTGGAGGCGTCCCCCCGCCGCATCGGCCCCTCCCGTAGGCGCCGCGCTCGTCGAAATGGGTCGACGCGCCTTCGCCGATGACGTCGATCGACGGAGGGCAGAGTGGCACCGGACACCCCTGCGTCGCTCAGGGTGGGCCTGGTCGGTGCCCACGCCTGTGACCGGAAAGGTTTGCCGCGGTCCGGTGAATCTTTCCGGTCAGGGCGCGAGGCTCTCCACCTCCTGGTAGGTCGGTGTGCGGCCACTGGGCGTGCGCCCTGCACGGACGGCGTCGACGGCCTCCAGCGCAGCGCCCAGAGCCCGCCGGTACAGCAACGAACCGAGACTGATGCGGCTCACGCCGAGCTCGGCGAGGTGCACGACGGTGGGGCCGGCCGGTGAGTAGAGGATGTTGAGGGGCACGTCGACTCGTTCGACGAGCACGGCGATCTCTTGCGCATCGGTCAGCCCGGGTACGAACACGCCGTCGGCTCCCGCCTGTTGGTAGGCGTCGAGGCGGTCAAGCGTCTCGGCGGTGCTGTGCTCGGCGGTGCCGTGCTCGCCGAGCCAGTACGTGTCCGTGCGGGCGTTGACGAACAGGGCGGGCACGGCCGACTTGACGGCGGCGATCTTCGCCACGTGCCGGGCCACCGGGCCGAGGGCGTCCTCCAGGTTGATGCCCACCGCCCCCGCGGCGGCAAGCTGCCGCGCCAGCTGCGCCACCTCGTCCGGATCGTCGCTGAAACCGCATTCGGCGTCGACGGACAGGAGAAACGGTTGTGAACCCAGTGTCAGCGCGAGGCGGAGTGTCTCGTCGCGGGTCGCGGAAGCGCCGTCGGGACGTCCTGCCGCCGCGGCCACGGCCAGACTCGTCGTCCCGATCGCCTGAAAGCCCTGTCTCGCCATGGCGGTCGCGGAGGCGTGGTCCCAGGCGTTGGGCAGAAGGAGGGGAGCGTCGGTGCGATGAAGGTCCGCGAAAGAGGCCGACGCGGCAGTCGCTCGGGGTACGCGCATACGAGTCACGCTAGAGGCGTGTCGCTGCGGCCTCCGCCGAACTGTCGGCGGCAAGAAGGCGCAGCCGCCCGAAGGCAGTCGCCCGAAGGCAGTTGCCCGAAGGCTGCTGCGGCACACACGGCACCAGGCGTGCGAGCGTTCCGGCTCCCGCCCCGGCCCCGGGGCGCGACTGCCTCCCGGTGGCACCCGTGGGGACCGCGGCAGGGCAGGATCTCACAGCCGCGCCGGGTTCAGGGGCCGCAGCGCATTTCGGCAGCCGCATCGGTCCCTGCGCCGCCCCTCCGCCCGGGGTGCCCCTCCGCCTCGACCGCCCCTGCTCCGCCGTCGGCCCTGACGCCGAAGCGTCAGTCGGCGGCGCGCTCGCGCTCACTGCGCTCCACGCAGAACTCGTTGCCCTCCGGGTCCGCGAGGACGGCCCATCCCCTGCCGTCGGGCATGCGACGGTCGTCGAGCAGCGTGGCGCCGAGCTTGAGCAGGCGCTCCACTTCCTCATCGCGGGTGCGGTCCTGCGGCTGGACGTCGAGGTGGATGCGGTTCTTCTGGTTCTTGGTCTCCGGGACGGTGACGAACAGCAGGCCCGCCCCTTCGATGAGCAGCTCCTCGTCACCGGGCTCGTCGTCCTCGTGGAGCGGCTGGCCGAGCACCTCGGACCAGAAACTGCCGAGGGCGTAGGGGTCGGAACAGGAGATCGTCACATGGCGTATGGCAGAAGTCATGCGCGGATTCTTCTCGAAACCGCTTACGCACAGCAACGCAGTTTTTTCGCGGTCCGGTGAACACGTCACCGCGTCGGCAACCCTTTCTCGGTCGCGGCAAACCACCAGCCATGCCATCTGCACCACACACGACGCACGAAGCACGAACGACCTACGGTCGCCGATCCGCGCGGCCCGCCAGTCGGCGATCGACGCCCTGACTCGCGCCTCGACAACGGTCCGCCGTCCGTCGTCGTACACCTCGGGGACGCCGACAGACGGAACGGCACAGTCACCAGGGCTTCACCGACCACGACAGCGCTGCGGATCGCTCGTCCGAGACCGTGCGGTCGCCAGAAGTCGGGGTCTCGTGCGACGTCGTGACCTCGTCCACAGCGACGTGCCCGCCCGCGTCGACGGCGTCGGCCACCCCGGTGGGCGACGCGGCCGACGCCAGGAAGCGGAACCGGCGCTCCGCACCCGTCCGCCAGCGGATGCTCAGGTCGTACGCGCCGTGAGCGTCGTCCGCGTCCGCCGTCCTGTGCACCTTCACGGTCGCGAGGTCCTGGAGGGGCAGCGGGTGCGGCTCCCCGGTGAGCCGGGCCAGCGCCACGAAGAGCGTCGCGGGGCCTTCGTCCACCACACCCGACAGCGGAACCTGGCCTGTGAGCCCGTGCACGGGCAACAGCTCGGCCTTCTCCGCCCCGCCCTCCGCGGTGGCCCAGCCCGTGACGAGGACGTCCGTGCCGGGGGCGGCGCCCGCGACCAGGTGGGCGCGCACCTCCGCGGCGCCGTCGGCGACCACCAGGCTCGTGACCTCGACGCCGGAGCTCCGGAGGTGCCGGGAGGCCGCCCAGCCCTCTCCGACGCCGAGCGGGACGATGCCTTCACGGTGCGGGTCGCCGCCGACCGTGACGGTGTTGTCCGGCGGCGAGACCGACGGCCGGGTGACGGTGGAGTACGCGAAACGCGTGTAGTACGGGTCGTAACGGACGTCCTCGCTGCCGTGGTTGTGCAGGCGGACCACGCCGTCCGAACTGGTCGACTGGATGAGCCAGTTGGGTGCGGCAAGCGGCGTGATCGCGTTTTCCCGTTCGGCCGGTCCCGCCTCCTCCCGAGCGGTCCACACCTCGTGTTCCGGCGGAAGGAGCAGCCCGAGGAAACCCTTGCTCGCCCAGTAGGGGGAAGCGGGGCCCGAGTATCCCTGCAGGACCGACTCGTCGGCGCCGTGCCAGCCGAGGGTCAGCAATCCGTGTGCGTCGACCGCGTCCCGCTCCAGAAAGTACTTGAGCGCGCCGGAGGCGAGGCGTCGGGTCTCGCCGGGGGGCAGCGGTGTGTGGCCGGTCAAGGCGCCCAGCCACAGGGGGACGGTGGTCGCAAAGCGGTAGGTGAGGGAGCGCCCCTGGTGCATCGGGGCCCCATCGGCGCCGAACAGGCGGGCGTAGTCGCCGAGATGCGTGGTCAACCGGTCGCCGTAGCGGGCCAGCAGGTCGGCGTCGTCGGCCAGCCAGGCGTGCAGGACCGGGTAGAGGTGCATGGCCCAGCCGTTGTAGTAGTCGAAGGCCCGGCCGGGGCCGTCGGTGTACCAGCCGTCGCCGACGTACCACTGCTCGATGCGCTCCAGACCCCGGTCGATCGCCTTGCGGGAAGCCTCCGGCTCATGGCCGACCGCTTCGAGGAATCCGCCCACGGTGACGGGGAACAGCTCCCAGTTGCAGGGCCAGGGATCCGCGGTGAGCGCGTCACCGAGCCAGGCCGCCGTGCGTTGCCGGATGCCGTCGTCGAGCCGGTCCCAGAGCATCGGGCGGGTCAGTCGCAGCGCGAGGGCGATGGACGCGGCTTCGACGAGGGGCTGCCCGCGGTCCTCGATGCGGGGCCAGACACCGCGGACGCCGGCCGAGAGACCGCTCGCGTAACGTTCCAGCGCGGTTTCGTCCCGGCGGAACGCGGCGAGCAGCAGTGTGCGGGCATATCCCTCCAGGCCGTCGGAGAGCCGACCGGACCAGCTCCCGTGGCTGCCGGGAAAGTGGTAGAGAGCGCGGTCTTCGGTGGCGTACGGCTCCACCGCGGCGAGCAGGGCGTCGGCGGCGGCCTCCCAGTGGGCGCGGGTGTATCCCGTGCGGGGGCTGCGGGCGAGGTCGGGCGGGGGCAGGTGCATGTGGTGTTTCTTTCCTTCGCTGCCGGGTCCGGGCGGTGGGATGTCAGGACCTGGGGGCGTCCCGGTTCCGGTCGGGGCGCCCCCAGGCGTTCATCCCACCCGCACGGTGCCTTTGGGCACCAGATGCCGGGCGAGGAGTTCGTCGCGCACCAGGCCCGCGTAGACGGTGGCCCCGTGCACGGAGGTGTGCGTGTTGTCCCTTTTCTCGTTGTACAGGTAGAGCGTCTTGGAGCCCTCGACGCCGAGGGACTCCACCACCGCCTTGGTCTTGGCGGTGAGGTCGATCAGCGGGACGTCCTGTGCGGCGGCGACCGAGCGGATGACCGCAGGGTGGTCGACGCCGAGTCCGTTGACCAGCAGAGCCGTTCCGTTGTTCAGTGTGCCGTCGGCGTTGAACCAGCGGCGCACGATGGGGGTCACCAGGACCGGCCGACCGCCCCTCTCCCTCACTCCCGCCACCAGTGCCTCGAGGTTCGCGCGGTACGTCGCCTCGTCGGTCGTCTTGTCGTTGTGGGCGAGCTGGACCAGGACGAGGTCGCCGTGGCGGATCAGCGGCCGGACCGTGGCCCAGAGTTGCGGGTTCCCCAGGTACGTGACCGTACTCTCCCCTGAGTCCGCGTAGTTGGCGACGGAAACACCTTGCCGCAGATATTGCGGCAGTTGCTGGCCCCATCCCGTGTACGGCTCGGCGGGCTGGTCGCAGACGGTGGAGTCGCCGACGAGGAACATCTGCCGGGCGTGCCGGGCGGGGGTGACCCGGATGTTCGCCAGGACCGGAGCGGATCCGCCGAGGACCAGGTCCAGGCCGGCCGTCCCGGCGGGCCCGGTGGGCTCCCCCTCGGGGGTGCGGACGTCGACGGTGAAGCTGCGGACGACGCGTCCGCCTGCGGGGACGGCGGTCTCGGGAAGCATGGCTCGCCGGGTCTCCGCGGTGACGCTGGTGGCGGACGCGGCGCCGCCGCCGAGTACGACCGTCACGTCGTAGGCGCCCGGTGGGACGTCGAAGTGGCAGGCGGTGGCCGAGCAGTTGTCGATGCCGAGGGGGGCGCGACCGCCGTGGGCGTGGGCGGTCGGCGTGACAGTCAGGCCGGCGGCCAGGGTCAGGGCCGCCAGCACAGCGGTGTTGAAACGTCTCACGTGCGTTTCCTCCGTCATGACACAGGGGCTGGCGGCTGGACCGTACCGCCTCTGGCAAGCGCTTTCTAGACCTTGCGCAGATTTCGTAGAACTGTCGACTTCCTGAGCGTGAAAGCTCTTTCGCGAAATCGTTTCAACTGTCACCCTCTCAGACACTCGCACCCCCACACCTCCCGAAGGAGGCACCCCCATGTCCGGATCCGCCGATCACCCGGTCCGACGCCGCACCTTCGTCCTCGGCGCCGCGGTCGCCGCCGGCTCCGCCGCCCTCGCCGGGCCGCTCGCCGTCCCCGCCGTCGCCGCGACCTTCGGCTACACCGACGACGGCTCGAACTACGTCGTCGACACCGGTGCGGACCTCGTCTTCAAGGTCAGCAAGTCCACCGGCGATCTGACCTCGCTGGTCTACCGGGGCGCCGAGTACCAGGGCTACGGCGGCAAGAACTCGCACATCGAGTCCGGGCTCGGCAGCTCCACCGTGACGATCGCGCGGTCCGGCGCGACGATTCTGATCTCCGTCACGCACGGCACGCTGCGGCACTACTACGCGGCCCGCAGCGGCGAGAACAACGTCTACCTGTGGACCAACAAGGCGGACACGTCCGTTTCGGCAACCCGTTACATCGTGCGCGTCAGGGCCGGCCTGTTCCTCAACGACGAGCCCGACTCGTACACGTACACGACCAGCACCATCGAGGCCTCGGACGTCTTCGCGAAGTCCAACGGCCAGACCCGTTCCAAGCACTACTCCAAGCTGCGCGTCATGGACTACGACTACATCGGCTGGACGGCCGGCGGCGTCGGTCTGTGGATCGTGCGCAGCAACCACGAGAAAGCCTCCGGAGGGCCTTTCTACCGCTCTCTCCTGCGCCATCAGAGCGCCGACGGCGGCGGCCTGTACGAGATCCTCCACTACGGCCAGAACCAGACGGAGGCCGAGCGCTTCGGCCTCCAGGGCCCGTATGTGATCGCCTTCACGGACGGCGGCGCTCCCTCCTCCTCACTGTTCCCGGGAACGCTGAGCACGTCGTGGGCGGACTCGCTCGACATCGCCGGGTACGTCGGCGCGAGCGGTCGCGGCCGGGTCGCGGGAGTGGGCATCACCGGGCGGAACACCGCCCACGCCTACACGGTCGGCCTGGCCAACCCGACCGCGCAGTACTGGGGTTCGGCGCGTGCGTCCGACGGCCACTTCTCCATCGCAGGGGTGCTCCCGGGGACGTACACGCTCACCGTCCACAAGAGCGAGCTGGCCGTGTACACCACGCAGGTGACGGTGACCGCCGGCACGACGACCACGCTGAACTCGTTGGCCGTCCCGTCCTCGAACGATCCGAGCAACGCGAGCGCGATCTGGCGGATCAACGACTGGACCGGCACGCCGAGCGGTTTCAAGAACGCCGACCTCATGACGTACGCGCACCCCTCGGACGTCCGCGCCGCGGCGTGGACCGGCAACGTCGTCATCGGCAGCGGCGACGAGACCTCGGCGTTCCCCTGTTACCTCTGGAAAGACGTCAACAGCGGCCTGCTCGTGTACTTCAAGCTGACCGCCGCCCAGGCCGCCGCCGCGCACACCCTGCGCATCGGCGTGACGACGGCCTACGCCAACGGCCGGCCTCAGGTCGTCGTGAACGACGCCTGGACCTCCGCCGTTCCGTCCCCGCCCACCCAGCCGAGCACCCGGTCCCTGACGAACGGGTCCTACCGGGGCAACAACCACACGTTCACCTACAGCGTCCCCGCGAGCGCGTGGCTCACGGACCCCGGCCAGTACAACGTGTTGAAGATCAACGTGGTGAGCGGGTCCGGAACGACCTCCTACCTGAGCGCGGGCGCCTCGATCGACGCGATCGACCTGCTGGCGTGACAGTTGATCACGAACCGCGTGTCCACTGCTGGTTGGTCCCTCCGTTGCAGGCGTACGTGATGATCGCGGCGGAGTTGGCGGTGGACGCGCCGTTCACGTCCAGGCACTTTCCGCTCGCGCGCGACGTGATGTTCACGTAGCTCCCCGAGGTCGTCAGCGACCACTGCTGAGCGGTGGACGAGACGTTGCAGTCCTCCTGGCTCACCGTGCCCGCGTTCTCCCGCACGCACAGGGAGCTGCTGCGGACGACCAACTGGTAGTAACCGCTTCCGACCGACTTGAACCAGTACCTCTGGTTGTTGCCGCCGTTGCAGTCGTACTGCTTGATCTGGACTCCCGCCCAGAGCGACTGACTGGTGACGTCCGCGCACTTGCCGCTGTGCCGGGCGACGAGCGTGTTGTAGGCGGCGCTCGTGCCCGTGACCGTTCCGGTGACGGTGTCGACCGTCACCTCGGGGGTCCATGACATCGACAGCGAGGTGGAGGTGGGGAAGGTCAGCGGCAGCCAGACATAGCGGGAGTCGTTGACGGTGCCGCCGAAGGAGTCGCCCCAGCGGTCGCCCAGATACAGGTAGGAGGTACCCGAAGTCCCCTGGACGGGAAGGACGTACGCGGTCTGCGAGCCGTACGCGGTCGCGTCGCCGACGTTCGTCATGGCCGTCCAGGGGCCGGCGAGGGAGGTGGCCGTCGCGTACTGCTGCTGGTTGGGGTTCCACCCGGTGGCGCCCGAGGTGAGCATGAAGTAGACGCCGTTGCGCTTGAACAGCGCCGGCGCCTCGCGGTGACCGTTGTGCCAGGGGTCGGCGACAAGGCTTGCGACAGCGGTGTAGTCGGCGGTCAGCCGGTAGATCTGCAGGTCGTAGTTCTCGCGTGCCGCCGAGACCATGTACCCGGCGCCGTCGCTGTCCACGAAGACCGTGATGTCGCGCGACATGTGCTGGTCGAGCGGCCGGAAGCTGCCCTGCCAGGCGTAGTCGCCGTCGACGGTGTCCGACACGGCGACGGCGGCCCGCGCCTCGCTGTAGTCCGTCCCGTTCTCCTTGTGCATCCACATCACGAACTTGCCGGTGGAGGCGTTGTAGACGACCTTCGGACGTTCGATGTTGGCGGTGGCCAGCTCGGGTGCGCTCGACTGGGTCAGCACATGGTTGCGGAACTCCCAGTTCTTCAGGTCGGTGGAACGGTAGGCGTCCACGTACCGGAACGTGTTGTCGGCGTTGCGGTCCTCGCCGAACCAGTAGTAGTAGGAGCCGACTTTGATGACTCCGCCGCCGTGAGCGTGCAGCGGATCGCCCGAGGCGTCCTTGAACTGCGTGCCGTTGGCGATCGACACGGGCGCCGCCTGGGCCGGTCCGGCCAGGGAGAGAGCGCCGATCAGGGCCAGACAGAGGGTGAGCAGGGTTGCGTACGCACGTCTCATCTCACGGGCTCTCTTTCATGGTGTCGGAGAACGGGGCGCCCGACTCCGGGGTTGCCGCCCAGGTCCGGCGCGAAGCCGGGGACCGTATGCGGCGCAGGGCCTGCGGGTCGGCACGGTGGGGGGGAGGACGGAAATGCGGGCCACGCAGCGCCTCTCGACGTCGGAGAGGCGTCCGGAACTGCGAACAAGAAGTTGAATGACGAACGCCGAAAAGGTAAGGGCGTGTTACGAGCAGGTCAACGGGTCTGACGTGACTTGCCAGAAAGCCCTTTCCGCGACGTTTCTCCGCGGCACCGCCGGATCGCCCTCCGGGCCGGAGGAACCGGCGGACGATCCGAGGGGAAAATTTGTGTTATTGCCGTCGGCCCCCCTGCGTCTCCGATGTGTGCGCAGCCCTTACCCCACCTCAGCAGCAGCCCTCGGCGTCCTCATGACGGTCGCGGCCGCCCTCCTGGTCACCGCTCCCCCCGCGGTGGCCGCCGGCCCCCGGGACGTCACCGCCGACGTCCTCGCCGACCGGGACGTCACCCTCGCCGGCGACACGGTGGTCATCGTGCCCGCGGGGACGACGACGTACGACGGCGCTTTCCGCGGCCAGGGGACGCTCACCGTACGGGGTGGCGGAACGCTCGTCCTGACCAGGGACAGCGACTTCACCCTGCCGGAGTCCCGGCGCAGACAGGTGGTGCGCACTCAGGGCGGGAACCACCCGTTCACCACGGTCAGCAACCCCGACCCGCCGGCGATCACCGTCGCACGCGGCGCGACCCTGCAGTACGGGACCGGCAAAGGCACGGGTCTGATCGGGCATTTCCCCTACGACACGCCCGGCTACCGGCTCAACCAGCTCAACGTCCGCGTGGACGGCACGCTCCGGCTGTCGTTGACCCGCACGTTCAACATCGGCACGATCAGCGGGTCCGGTCTGGTCACCCAGCCCCGGAACATGTGGGGCACGCTCGATCTGGCGGGCGCCCATCCGTTCTCCGGAGTCATCGACAACGGCACGGGCGCCGCGGTGGGCCGTCCTGAATTCCCGGTCTCACTGCCCGACGCCCGAGCGATCGTCAACCAGGGCTCCTGGATCATCGACACGCCTCTGAACCAGACGATCACCCTGCGTCAGAACTTCTACCAGCGGGAGTACGGCAGCGACGTCAACGTCCACACGCGGCCCGGCAGCAAGGTCGTCCTCACCGGGCAGTACAGCTATAGCGACCAGGGCGGCGACGCGAACCCCTCGCTCAGCGACCCGGACATCAACTGGCGTCCGGTGGCACACCAGTTGAACAAGCGCGGCACCAACATCGAGGGTGCGAACGTGCAGTGGGGTGACGGCACCACGCACAAGGTCTTCATGCCGGGGACCAAGGACACCGTGTACATCAACATGCACGAGGCCAGCGGACGGCGGTCCCTGCTGACGTTCGACTACAACGGACCGGTCACTCTCGGCGCGCCGATCGGCGGCGGCAGGTACCACGACACCCTGGCCGCGCCCGGCGCCGGGGACGTCGTCATCGCGGGAACGAAGGGAAACGACGTCACGTTCGCCGCGGACCAGTACTACGACGGTTCGACCACGGTGCACAAGGGTGCGGTCCTGCGGCTCGGATCGGCGCAGGGCGACGGCTCGCTGCTCACCGGCACCGACCGGCGCCGCATCGTGAACGACGGCACGCTCGTCGTGCGCAACGCGAAGAAAGCGATCTCGCTGTCCCGGCTCGGAGGCAGCGGCTCACTCGTCCAGTCAGGACCCGCGACGACGACCCTCACGGGCCCCGCGGTGACGTACACGGGAACGACGACGATCAAGCAGGGAACGCTCGCGCTCGAGGGCGGGGCAAGCCTCGCCAACAGCAGGGCCGTGCGGCTGACGTCGGCCGCGGCGCGTCTGGACGCCGGAGGCTCACCCCTGCGGGTGATGAGCGCCCTCAGCGGCTCGGGCACCGTGAAAGGGGCGGTGACGAACGAGGGCGTCGTCACGGGCGGACTGACGATCACCGCCGGCTACACGCAGACCGACAAGGGCCAACTGGTGTTCACGGGCGACCCGTTGAAGGCCGGCGGCAAAGTGGTCCTGCAGGGCGGACTCGATCTGTCGGCCGCGGGGGCGCTCGCCGCGGCGAACACCGCCGAAGCCGCTTCCCCACGGACCGACGGCGCTGCTCGGCCGTCGTCCGCCACGCCGCCTGCAAGCCCCCTCCGGGAGATCCGCGTCCTGGAGCACACCGGCGACGGGCCGACCACCGGCACGTTCGACGGGCTGCGCGAGGGCGCCGAGGTGAAACTGGCCGACACCGTTTACCGGATCAGCTACAAGGGCGGCGACGGGAACGACGTCGTCCTGATGGCGAAGGCCGCGAGCGCCTCGGCGGATGCGCGCGGGCGGGCCTCGTCGGGAGTCGTGAGGGCCGACGCACGCGGCACCGGAGCCGCTGAAGGCGGCGCGTTCGGCTGGTGGCCCTACGTGCTGGCAGCAGGCCTGCTCGGCGCTCTGCTGTTTCCGGCGACACGCACGCGAGGCAGGGGACGCCGTCGGGGCGGCCGTCGCGCGGCACGCGGGCGCTGAGCGGGCGGTGAGCGGGGGCCGATCTGTTCAGGGACTGGACCCGTCGGGCCTTCTGCCGGGTCTTCGACTAGCGTCGTGACATGACCAGCGACACCCCTGCCCCGCACACGGAGACCACCCTCGCCACCGCCCTCGCCGTCGGCGCCGTCGTCCTCGACGGCGGCATGTCGAACCAGCTGGAGTCCGCCGGGCACGACCTCAGCGACGAACTGTGGTCGGCGCGACTCCTGGCGGAGCACCCCGAGGCGATCACCGAGGCGCATCTCGCCTACTTCGCGGCGGGCGCGAACGTGGCGATCACGTCCAGTTACCAGGCCACGTTCGAGGGCTTCGCCAAACGGGGGATCGATCACGAGGAAGCAGCCCGGCTGCTCGGGCTGAGCGTGGAGCTGGCCCGGGACGCGGCTCGGCGGGCCCGAGCCCAGGGAGTGGCCCACCCGCTGTGGGTGGCGGCGTCGGTCGGGCCGTACGGCGCGATGCTCGCGGACGGTTCCGAGTACCGGGGCCGCTACGGGCTGAGCGTCGCAGAGCTGGAACGTTTCCACCGGCCGCGGCTGGAGGTCCTGGCCGCCGCGGAGCCCGACGTACTCGCTCTCGAAACGGTTCCCGACGCCGATGAGGCCGAAGCGCTGTTGCGTGTGGTGCGCGGGCTCGGTGTGCCCGCCTGGCTGTCGTACTCGATCGACGGTGACCGTACGCGGGCCGGGCAGCCGTTGGAGGAGGCGTTCGCGCCGGCCGCCGAGATGGACGAGGTGATCGCGGTCGGTGTGAACTGCTGCGTTCCGGGGGACGTCGACGCCGCCGTGGCGACGGCGGCACGGGTGACAGGCAAGCCGGTCGTCGTGTATCCGAACAGCGGTGAGGCCTGGGACGCCACGGCACGCGCCTGGGTCGGACGCTCCACCTTCGCCCCCGAACAGGTCCTGGCCTGGCGGCAGTCGGGTGCCCGGCTGATCGGAGGCTGCTGCCGGGTCGGCCCGGAGGCGGTCGCCTCCATCGCCCGGACACTGGGCTCTGCTTAGACCCTTCCGGCGGCAACCCGTTTCTGCCGACGCCGCCTGCGCTCAGAAGGGCAGGTGCTGCCCAGATCCCGAAGGGAGGCGGCGCAGTGAGCGGAAAGTCGAAGAATCTGCGGAAACAGCGTGCGGCACGGTTCGAAACACGGCGGCCCGTGCGGGAGTACAGCAGCTCGGCGCGGTGACGGCCCTGCGCCAGGCGGGCTGGCCCGGACGTGCCCGGCGATGTTTCGCCGACCGGTTACGACCACATTCCGTTCCCTCGTGAGCTGCGGCAGGCCGTCACACTCACCGCAGTCCGCGTCGAGAGCGGGCCGTCTGTCGATGCGCAGCAGCCCGGTGCCGGGCGGGGCGCGTCCCTGCCCGGCCGACCCTCCGGTCGGCGTCCTCGGCCGGCTGCCCACCATCGCCGCGCGCACTGCGGCCGCGCTGCCCTCTTACTCCCCCACCCCTCTTGTCCCGCTGACGTCTCGCCTGTGTCAGCTTTCCCGCGTCCCCCCGGTGGCCCGGCGCAGTCGGCGCACGGCCGACCTCAGCTCTGTGCCGCGTACCGTGAAACCGGCCGGCGACGGGTCCGCCGCGGGCATCCCGCCGTCGGGCTCCTCGATGGGGGCGACCTTGGGTGACGGCGTCACCCACAGCGCCAGCTCACGGTCGCGCACACCGTGAGCGGTGTACGCCCACCCGCCGGTCCCGGACGGCTCCGCGTCGGCCCCGGAAGGCGCCCGATCGCGTTCCTGCGGTTCGCGATCGCCGTCGGTCTCCCCGAAGATCCGCACCGGATGCGTCGCGTTCCACGCCTCCCACCCGGGATCTCCGGTCGCCGCGAAGCGCGTCCACGCCCCGTGCATCGCGTCGGCGAGTTCCTGGGGGCCTCCGTCTCCGGCGAGTTTCACGGACTCCGGCGTCTCGCCCGTGTCGAAGACGAAGCCCAGTTCGAGGGCGTGGCAGGCGCCGAGGCCGGGCCGGCGCGAGGGCCAGGCGAACTCGTAGACGTACGACGTGCCGGGGCGGGCGTCGGCCAGGCGTCGCAGGGGCAGCCGCAGCAGGCTGTCGGTGACCATCTGACCGACGATCTCCGCGGGGCGGGCCTCAGGGTGCAGGGCTCGGTAGCCGCGCGGCACCTCGGGCCCGCAGTGGCAACGGGCCATCGCGCCGGCGAGGGCCACGGCGCCCAGCCGGTCGACGCGGTCGAGGAGTCCGCCCGGCACCAGCCAGAGCCGGTACTCGTCGCGCGTCCAGCCCAACAGCAGGTCGACGCCGACGGCGACGTCCCCGTCCACGAGCGCCGACAGGGGGTCACGAGACACGAGATCGCCGTCGACGACGATGCCGAAGGCTGGACCTCCGAGGACCGGGCTGCTGAGTCGGCCGACCTCGGCCTGCGTGCGCAGCAGCAGGTCCCGGTCCACCGCGGCGAAGGCCTCTGCGGTGGCGGGGGTCTTCAGCCGGGCGGCCATCCGTCGCACCATGCGGCGGACCTTGTCCCGGTCGAGGGCCTCCGGCGGTCCGCTCTGCAGGACGGCGCGCCGGAACAGGCCCTGCGTCTGCGGGGCCGCGATCAGTGCGCCGACGCTGATGGCCCCGGCGGACTGCCCTGCCAGGGTGACCCTGTCGGGGTCGCCGCCGAAGGCTCTGATCGAGCGGTGGACCCATTCCAGCGCGGCTACCTGGTCACGAAGACCGAGGTTGGCGGGGGCGTCGGGGAAGAGACCGTAGCCCTCCACACCCAGTCGGTAGTTGATCGATACGAAAACGGTTCCGTCGCGCGCGAAACGACGCCCGTCGTAGACCGGGGTCGCCGAAGAGCCCCTGGTCAGGGCACCGCCGTGCAGCCATACGACGACGGGCAGCCGTGCGCCGGGGCCGGGCTCGGGGGTCCAGACATTGAGATTGAGGCAGTCATCGCCCGGCACGACGGGGTCGGACAGATATTTGGCGAAGGCGTCGGAGTACGGCGGTTTCGGCGGCGTCGGGCCGAAGGAACCGGCGTCGCGCACGCCGTCCCACGGTTCGGGCGGCGTCGGCGGCCTGAACCGGCGGACGCCGAAGGGCGGCGACGCGTAAGGGATGCCCCGGAAGACGGCGACGCCGTGTTCGTATCTGCCGCGCACCACCCCGTAAGGAGTGCTGACGAGGGGACGGGCGTCAGGATCGGCGGCGCGGGCGGGGTCCGGCCCCGGCCCTGCCTGGCCCACGGGGTTCGTCCGGTCTGCTGCCATCTCTCACCAGCCCTTCGCCGCGCTCGCGCCCCGGTATGACCAGAGCACCACAACAGCGGCCGGTATTCCGCAGCACGAGCCCTTGAGAGCTCCGTTCGGCGTACCCCGACGTGGCTGGAGTCCCGCCGCTCGTAACCGCAGCCTCCTAGAAAACGGTTACTGAATCAGGTTGCCCGGGGTACGGAACCCTGGCGTACCCCCAGGCCGCAGAGCAGCAGATACCGACACCCCCGTTGCCGATGATCGCGCCGGCGAGGCCCCATGTCGCCCCGAAACTCACCGAAACTTTCCCACCCGACGTGCCGCGTCCTACCGATTGACCGCCCTTCGAGACCGGATCTACGGTAGAAAACGCTTTCAGAAACGTTTCCCCCAGCACCTCAGGAGAGTCATGCCCAGCGCGCAGCTGCCCAGGGCCGTGTTCGCCATGGATCCGGTGCATCTCCCCCTGCTGTTCCCCGCACCGCTCCTGGACCGGCTGCAGCGGACGGCAGACATCGACCCCGGGGTGGTCGTGCGGGACTTCAGCGATCCCGCCGCCGCGTCGCTGCTGGCCGAAGCGGACGTCCTGATCACCGGCTGGGGGTGTCCCCGTCTGGATGCGGGCGCGCTCGCCGGCGCCCCCCGGCTGCGCACCGTCCTGCATGCCGCGGGCTCGGTCCGCTCACTGGTCGGCGAGGCCCTGTGGGGTCAAGGGGTGTCGGTGTCAAGCGCGGTCACCGGGAACGCCCTTCCCGTCGCCGAATACACCCTGGCGATGATCCTCCTCGCCGGGAAGGACGCCTTTGCGCACCGTGAGCGCTTCCGTCGTACCCGCGCCCACCCGACCCACACGGAAACCTCTGCCACCGGCAACCTCGGCCGCCGCGTCGGCGTCATCGGGGCCTCCCGTGTGGGACGTCGCCTGCTGGAACTGCTTCGCCCGTTCGACTTCGACGTTCTCCTGCACGACCCCTACGTGGACGCGGCCGAGGCCGCAGAACTCGGCGCCCAGTTGGTCTCCCTGGAGGAACTGCTGCAGCGCAGCGACATCGTCAGCCTGCACGCGCCCGACATCCCGGAGACCCAGCACATGCTCGACCGTGACCGGCTCGCCCTGATCCGCGACGACGGTGTCCTGATCAACACGTCGCGGGGCGCCCTCGTCGACCATGCCGCCCTCACCGACGAACTGGTCGCGGGGCGCCTTCACGCGGTCCTGGACGTGACCGACCCCGAGCCGCTGCCCGCCGACTCCCCGCTGTACCGATTGCCGAACGTGTTCCTCACGCCGCATATCGCCGGATCGCTCGGAAACGAGCTGGAACGACTCGGCCGGATCGTCGTCGAGGAGATGGAACGGCTCGCCGAGGGTCTTCCGCTCGCCCATGAGGTTCGCCGAGCAGACCTGGCCAGGGTGGCCTGACAGCTGGGCTTCTTCCCGTTTCCGCGGGGTGGTCGCCAGCGGCCGCCGGGGTTATCCACAGGCCCGTCCCCTGTGATGAGCATTGGGATACGTTTCCCGCACCCCCCAGGGGGCCGGGCACCGGTCGTCCGGTGAACGGGCCACGAAGGTCTCCACGGCAAAGGCCTCCCACGGCGACCGTCATGGTGGCCACGACGGTAAGGAGCGGCAACGTGAGTCAGAGCAGGACGACCGGGAAAGCCGGCCGGGTGACGATAAGGGACGTCGCGCATCGAGCGGGGGTGTCCGTGGCAAGCGTTTCCCGGGTCCTTTCCGGCAACTACCCGGTCTCGAACGACATTCGCAGCCGCGTGATGCAGGTGGTCGGCGACCTGGACTACGTCACCAACGCGCATGCCCGGTCCCTGGCCGGGGGTGGGACTCCGACGGTGGCGATACTCGTCAACGACATCACCGGCGCGGCGTTCGCCCACGTGGCGAAGGGAGTCGAAGGCACGGCCGCGCTGCGCGGCTGGCTCTCGCTCGTCGGCACGACGGGCGACGATCCCGAACGCGAGCTCGCCCTGGTCAATATGATGCGCCAACAGGGCGTCGCGGCGGTGGTCCTGCTCGGCGGAGCCTACGACCACGACGCATACCAGTTGCGCATGGCCCGTTTCGCACGGTCTCTGGACGCGGCCGGTTCGCATCTGGTCCTGGTCGGCAGGCCGCCGCTGGAGAGCGACGTCCCGGCGACGACGGTCGACTACGACAACGAGTCCGGCGGTTACGCCATGGCCAGTCACCTGCTGTCGGCCGGTCATCGGCGCGTCCTCGTCCTGCCGGGACCCGCCCGACTGACCACGGCGCAGGGCAGATTGCAGGGGACACGACGGGCCTTCGAGGCCTACGGTGCACCGTTCGACCCGGGGCTGGTGCGGCACGGAGCGTACGACGACGAGCACGGGTACGCGGCGGTGGAGGCCGCCCTGCACGAGACTCCGGACTTCACCGCCGTGCTCGCCGGTACCGACGTCGTTGCCGCCGGTGCCATGCAAGCGGTGCGGGCAGCCGGGCTGCGAGTACCGGACGACGTGTCGGTAACGGGCTACGACGACACTCCCCTGGCCTCCCGGCTCACACCCCGACTCACCACGGTCCACGTGCCGTACGAGGAAATGGGCCGGGTTGCCCTGCGCGCGGTGGCCGATCGCCGAGAGGGTGCGGGAGCGTCCGCCCGACGCAAGGGCGGGGAGGCCGAGCACCTTGTCCTGGGCACCCACGTCGTCGTACGGGACTCGGTGCGACCGCCGAAACGCAGTCGCTGAAACCGTCGAAACGCCGCGCGTCGGCAGCGCCGGACACCCGCATCATCGTGCTTCGAGTTCTCCGCGCTTCAGCGCTGCCTGAGCGCACAGGCCCATCCCCCTACGGCCCGAAGAGGGCGCTCGGGATGATCTCCCGTTCCCCGGTGTCTTCACGCCGCGCCGAGGCACACCTAAGATAGCAAGCGCTTTCTGCGGGTCGTCTGTTTCGGGATCGGCTCCGAAATGGCGCCGGTCGAACTTTCGCTGGCCCACGGGGGGCCGGAGAGGTGGTTCCCGATGGTGCGCACGGCGGGTGCGAGCTCGAGTCCTGGCGTGCCGGCCGGACCGACCCTGGCGGTCGTCGCCCGTGAGGCGGGGGTGTCGGTGCCGACCGCGTCCAAGGTGGTGAACGGCAGGGAGGACGTCGCTCCGGAGACCCGACGCCGGGTCACCGAGGCGCTCGACCGACTCGGTTACGTGCGCAGACCGCGCTTCGACGCGACGAAGCCGACCAGGCTGATCGACCTCGTCGTGCACTCGCTGGACAGCTCCTGGGCGGGCGCGGTGCTGCACGGCGTGGAGGAGGCGGCGTACGACGCGGACCTGGACGTTGTCGTCTCTGCAGCCCTGTCCCGTACCCGTGCCGGCCGTCCGCGGCGTGGCTGGCTCGACAAGCTCACCGTCAGGGGCTCCGCCGGGGTCCTGTTCAATCTGGCCGAGTTGACGGGCTCTCAGTACGCCTGGCTGGAGCAGCACCGCATCCCGTTCGTGATGATCGACCCGGTGGTCGAGCCGCCGACCGACGTGGTCTCCGTCGGCGCGGCGAACTGGCAGGGCGGGGTGACGGCGACCCAACACCTGCTGGAACTCGGCCACGAGCGCATCGCCGTGATCGCCGGACCGCGCCGCAGGATGTGCAGCAACGCCAGAATCGCCGGCTACCGCTCGGCGCTGGCGTCCGCCGGAGTCGCCCACCGCCCCGAGTTCCTCCGCAACGGCGACTTCGACGAGTCCGTCTCCCACCGCCGCATGCACGAGCTGCTGAACCTGCCCGTGCCGCCGACGGCCGTCTTCGTCTGTTCCGACCGGATGGCTCTCGGGGTGTACCAGGCTCTGGCCGAACGTGGGTTGCGGGTTCCGTACGACGTCAGCGTGGTCGGTTTCGACGATCTCCCGGAGTCCCGCTGGACGGCCCCTGCCCTCACCACCGTTCGACAGCCGCTCGAGGAAATGGCGGCGACGGCCCTGCGGTTGCTGGTGCGGATGATGGACGGAGAGCATCCGGAGGGAACCCGGACGGAACTGTCCACGCGACTGGTCCCACGGGCGAGTACGGCACCGCCGCCGGACTGACGGACCCGCCCTCCCGGCGCACTGCCCTCGACCCGCGCCCGCCAGCCCCTCCGGCCTCGCCCGCCTTCCGGTCCTCGCGCCGTCCTCCCCCCACAGCCGCAACCCGCAACCGCAACCGCAACCGCAGCCGCAGCCGCAGAAACATCACTGGAAACTCGGCCGGCACGTTCACACGCTCGCCGTCACCCGCACCCGTAGCCCCGCGTTGGTCGGCCCGATGCCGCGTCCGGGCTCCGGTCTCACACCCCCACGTTCACCCCGTCCCGCAGGTCGTCCTTGTTCGTCGCCGATTTCCGGCTGCGCGCCACGTCTCCCGAGGCGGGGCGGCGATGGGCGATGTTGCCCTCCAGCAAGCGGGTGGCGGTCGCCACTCCCACGCCGTTCACCGCGTCCGACACCGGCAGTCGGCCGTCCGTCCGCTTCAGCTCGGCGAGGGCGGAGTGCACGGCCTGATGGGCCGCGAACAGACACGGCGTGCTGTAAATGGCGACGTTCACACCGAGGTCGGACAGCTCGCCCAGGGAGAGCCGGGGCGACTTGCCGCCCGCGATCTGGTTGAACAGCAGCGGCTTGTCTCCGACCACGGCGCGGATCCGGCGGATCCACTCGACACTGCGGACACCGTCGACCAGGACCACGTCCGCGTCCGTCGCCGCCAAGGATGCGGCCCGGTGCAGGATGTCGTCCTCGTCGGTGGCGTCGGTGCGGGCGACCACCACCAGGTCCTGTCGAGTGGCCAGCACCATCTCCAACTTGGCGAGGTATTCGCGCAACGGCAGCACCTGCTTGCCGTCGGCGTGACCGCACCGACGCGGCCGTTTCTGGTCCTCCAGGATGACGCCGGACGCTCCGATCCGCTCGAGTCCCTCCACCACGTGGCAGGCGACCTCTGGGTCCACGTAACCGTCGTCGATGTCGACAAGCAGATGGTGGGTCGGAAACGCACCGCGCAACCGTTGCACGAACGCCATCATGTCCGGCCAGGCGATGAAACCGATGTCCGGCAGTCCGTAGTACGAGGCCGCGAAGCCGAAACCGGAGACGAACATCCCGTCGTAGTGCTGCGCCGCGATCGAGGCCGAGTACATGTCGTACACGCCGATCAGTGGAGTCGTTCCCGGACCGGCGATCCGGTCCCGCAGCTTGGTCCCGTGAGTCAACGTACGGCTCCTCCTGACATCCCTTTTCCGGAACGATCTCCGCAAGGCGTTTCGGAAAAGATTCCGGAACAGATTTCCGAAACACGAGGATGTCCGTGTCGGGCACGAACTCCCTCCCTCGTGCCGTCCTCACTCACCCCGATGGCGCAAGCGGTTCACCGAAGAAACGTCACTGGAAACTCGGTCGTCGACAGTCGGTTCGCCTCGGTCCGGTCCGGTCCGGTCCGGTTCGCCTCGGTCCGGTCCGGTCCGGTTCGCCTCGGTCCGGTTCGGTCCGGTTCGCCTCGGCTCGGCACTCAGTTCCGCAGCCCGGCGGCCCACAGGAGGCCGCCTCGCAGGTGTGCGAGGAAGTCGGGGCTCCGGTAGGCATCGGCCGCGTGGCCGAGCCCGGTGTAGAAGACCCGTCCTCGGCCCTGGCCACGGCACCACACCAACGGATGGTCGGGGCCCATTCCGCCGCCCTCGTACGACGTCTCGTCGGCGGTGACGAGGACGCGGACCCGCCCGCGTGGATTGGAGTGGAAGTCGTACCACTCGTCGGTGAAGTCCCAGACGGCCGGCAGGGAACGGGTGGCGGGGTGGTCGTGGTCCTCGACCACCGCCTTGCCGGGCTGATGCTCGGGATGCCGGGCGAACCGGGCTCCGAGGAGGTCGCCGTAGTACGGCCAGTCGTACTCGGTGCACGCCGCCGCGTGTACCCCGACGAAGCCGCCGCCCGCGTCGACGTACCCGGAGAGCCGGTCCCGTCCGCCCGGGGTGAGCACCTCACCGCTGGTGGAGAGGAAGACCACGGCCGCGTACCCGTCCAGCGGGACTTCCAGGGCCGCAGGGTCCTCCGTGTGCTCAACGGTGAACTCGTCCATATCGCGTACCGCGGCAACGGCGTCCGGAATCGAGTCATGGCGGTAGGCGGCCGTGCGGGTGTAGACGAGCAGACGGGCGTTCATGACAACGAGCCTAGAACGGTGGAGTAAGCGTTCCAGGAGATGATCCCTGCAGGTTTCCGCAGGGGGTAGGGCAGGACGAGCGGCAGGGCGTCGGGGCCGTTTCCAGCAGCCCGTACCGGTCGGCTGTTCCACAAGCAGCTTCGCCCTGATTCATAGGCTTCGCCGCCCTGTCATGCCTGCGATCTTGACGTTCCCGTTCTGACGTGTCCGTGTCCCTCGTGGCGTGTCCGTTTCTTTCAAGACCGTTTGGGGCGACCTTGCCTACCGTGGCCTCATGAGTCCACGATTCGATGCCATCGGCCTGGTCGTCTCCGACATGGCCGCCTCCGTCACCTTCTATCGCCGGCTGGGGTTCGACTTCCCCGAAGGCTCAGAGGAGCAGCCGCACGCCGAGGCCGAACTGCCGGGCGGGCTGCGTCTGCTGCTCGACACCGAGAACACGATCCGCTCGTTCCACCCTGAGTGGCGAGCACCGTCAGGCGGCGGACGGGCCTCGCTCGCGCTGCGCTGTGAGACACCTGACGAGGTCGACACGGTGTATGCGGACCTGGTGGGCTCCGGACACCCGGGCGAGCTGAAGCCCTGGGACGCCTTCTGGGGCCAGCGGTACGCCGTCGTGCACGACCCTGACGGCAACGGCGTCGACCTCTTCGCGCCGCTGGGTCAGTAGGCCCCGCACTCTCGATGACGGGCGCTGTGCAGGGCGGCTCACCGAACCCGCCCGGCCGGTCCACAGAGCACCCCCGTCGGCTCACCGGACCCGCACGGCTGACCCACCACGCCCGCCCCACCAGACCCGGCCCACCTGGCCCACTGGCCACCAGGCCGGCTCCGCCGGATCAAGGTGCTCGTGCGGATGGGCGGCCCTGCGGTTCGGCCGACCGCGTCCGATGCACCGGGTCGGCAGGGCCGGTCCGCGGAGTTGCCGTCGCTTGCCGCCGGTTCAGGAGCAGGTCGCGCAGGGTGGAGCCCGTGAACTCCCTCACCTCACGAGCCAGATGGGCTTGGTCGGCGTATCCGGTGCGGGCCGCCGTGTCCGCATAGGGCACACCTTCGAGGGCCAGCGCGAGAGCTCGTTGCAGACGCAGGATCCGGGCCAGCGTCTTGGGTCCGTAGCCGAAGGCGACGAGCGAACGACGGTGCAGCTGGCGCGCTCCGATGCCGAGTTCGTCGGCTGTCGCAGCGACCCCGCGGCCTGCGGCGAGGACGGTGACGAGACGGCGCAGTTCCGGGTCGGGGGGAGCCGCACGTTCCAGAGCCAATGACTCAAGCGCCGTGGCCGGTTGGACTGCGGCGGTGATCCGGTCGATCAGTCGCCGCACCTCGGACGCCGGCCACAGATCCGCCAACTCCACGCGTTGGTCGCGCAGTTCGTGGGCCGGTACACCGAGGAGGGCAGGCGCGGCACCCGGGAAGAAGCGGATGCCCGACCAGGTCACCGGCGGACCGTCGGGTACATGGGCACGTGTGTCCGGTCCGGCGACCAGCAGCCTGCCCTCGCTGTAGAGCAGGTCCATGCAGCCGTCGGGCAACACGGGAAACGCACGGGGCGAGGCCGACGGCGTGTTGGTCCACACCACCGCCCCGGCCAGCCGGGAGGCTCGCTCCTCGTACACGCCTGCCAGCCTACGCCGCGGGAAGAGACAGTTGCGTCGCCCTCACACGGCCACGCCTGCCCCAGCCGCCTGCCCTCCGAACCGCCCTCGTCCGGTGTCCCTGCGGACTGACGCCGCACACTCGCCTAAAGGCACTGGACAGGGAGAATGCGCTCCCGTAACCGATCTGGCGGGACGGTGACGGATCCCAGCCGACAGTGCCCTCTCTGTCGCACAAGTCGGTCGGTTGTCGGCGAGGGCGACGCGCCGGCCGACGAGGCAGGTCATCGGAGTTCGCCGACCAGGTCGGTGAACCGACGGGCCATGGCCGCCTGGGAGGGGCCCGCCTTCCTCGCGAGGGGGAACGACGCTCCAGTGGTGAGGGCGAGGTTCTCCTGGACGTGGCGCAGGAAGCGGCCGACGACAGGTCGGCCAACGCCTGCTACCAGGCCGGCGCGGCCGCTTCCGGGCGGAGAGCCAGGCAGCCCGCAACGCCGCGATCACGAGAACGTCCAGCAGACGGCCGGTTTCGGGCTCCCGCCGGAGGAAACAGCGTTTCTGAGGCGCTGTTCGAATTGCTGTCGGACTGACGCGGCGCCTGCCTTTCGGCCGGCATCCGAGAGGTGGTCGGCCGAAAGGCAGGCGCCGCGCGACTTCGCGGAGTTCGTGAGGGAGGTGGTGGAAACGGGCTTCTGAAAGCTGTACTGGCTACAGCTTTTCTCCCGGCTCACTGTCCGGGAGACTGCTCCTCACTGTCCGGGAGACTGCTCCTCACCGCCCCGGAGACTGTTCCTCGCCGTTTCCGCCGGTTCCTCTGACGCCGCTGTTTCCGTCGTTGCCGCCCATACCGCTGCTGCCGCCCGGATTCCCGCTGTTTCCGAGATTCACGCCGTTTCCGGTGGTAACGCTGTTTCCCGTGTTCACGCTGTTTCCGGCGTCCAGCCTGTTTCCGCCCGTGCCCGCACAGTCCGCGTCGTTGCTGTCGTTTCCCCTGTTCGCGCCGTTCACCCCGTTCACGCCGTTTCCCTTCGCGGCGCTCTTCACATGGCTTCGGAAGCGTCCCGTCACGTCCTCCGGGGGAAGGAAGCGGGACCAGCGCTCGGGGAACTCGGAGGGCATGTCGGGGTCGTCCGGGTCCTCGTCCTCGTAGGAACGGGCGGCGGCCATGCGGGCGACGTACTCCGCCGCCTCCTCCTGGCGCAGCCGTTCGTTGGCGGCACGGGCGGCGGCGGTCGCGGCGGCCGGCCAGACCCGGTCGATGGCGGCGTTGACGGCGGCTCCCACCAGTACCGCGAACGCGGACACGCCGATCCACAGCAGGACGGCGACGGCGGCGGCGAGGGAGCCGTAGATGGTGGCGCCCTCGATGGTGCTCGTCAGGTAGATGCGCAGCAGGAAACTGCCGAGCACCCACATGGCGAGGGCGACGAGGGCGCCGGGGACGTCTTCGATCCACGGCGACCGGACGGGCACGGAGACGTGGTAGAGCGTGGTCAGGAACGCGATGGACAGGACCATCACGACAGGCCAGTACAGAACCTGCACGACGGTGGTCGACCAGGGGACGACGCGGACCACCGCGTCCGGTCCGGCGACCATCAGAGGCAGCGCGACCGAGCCGATCAACAGGGCTCCGACGAACAGCAGGAAGGCCACCAGCCGGGTCTTGACGATGCCGCGGACGCCGTCGAGGCCGTACATGACGGTGATGGTGTCGATGAAGACGTTCACCGCGCGCGAGCCGGACCACAGGGCGAACAGGAAGCCTATGGAGATGACGTCGGGGCGGCCGCCCGTCATCACGTCGTCGAGGATCGGCTGCGCGATCTGCCGCACGCCCTTGTCGGACAGGACCGTGCGGGAGGCGTCGAGGAGGTTGGCCTCCAGGCTGGTGATGGTGTCGGTACCGGTCCAGTCGTCGACGTAGCCGAGCAGACCGATGAGGCTGAGGAGCAGCGGAGGGACCGAGAGCAACGTGAAGAAAGCGGCTTCCGCAGCGAGACCGAGGATGCGGTACTCGATGCAGGAGTTGACGGTGTCCTTCAACAGCAGCCAGGCGGTCCGCCGCTTGGAGACGTTCCGGTAAAGGGCGCGCGCCCGGTGGAGACGCCCTGCGGGGCTCCCGGGTTGCTCGGATGACTGACTTGCTGGCTGCACGCCCTAAAGGTATCCGCCGTTCGGGGCTCCACTCACCCCCGGCAAGGCCTCTTCACCGGGTCGGGGAGCGGCGCGCGGGCCGCTGACGGTCATGACCGCGGTACCCGGGGGTAGGTTCGGGCCATGGCAGGCAGTACGCACACGGTGACCAACCAGCCCCCGCCCCTGACCGGATACGACGTCTACGGCGCAGACCAGGCGCTGGTGGCGGCCGTGGAACGGCACCTGGATCCGGCGCTGCTCGACGAGGTGCGCGGCGAGTTGTCGGCGCTCGGGCGGGCGGCGGGGTCCGCGCAGCTGCAGGAGTGGGCGACGCAGGCGGACGTCCATCCTCCGAAACTTCGTGCGTACGACCGTCACGGGCGCCGGGTCGACGAGGTCGACTTCCACCCGGCATGGCATCGGCTGCTCGGCAAGGGTGTGGGGGCCGGGCTGACCGGCGCCTGGGGGCGGCCGGGCGGGCATGTGCGACGGGCGGCGGGGTTCCTGGTGTGGACGCAGGTCGACGCGGGCACGTGCTGTCCGCTGTCGATGACGCACGCGGCGGTGCCCGCGCTGCGCGCCGATCCGGCGCTGGCCGCCGAGTGGGAGCCGCGGCTGGCGTCCACGATCTACGACCGGGCGCTGCGGCCGGCCGGGTCGAAGGCCGGTGTGTTGTTCGGCATGGGGATGACGGAGAAGCAGGGCGGCAGTGACGTCCGGGCGATCACGACGGTCGCCGCTCCCCTCGCGGAGGACGGTGCGTACGAGCTGACGGGGCACAAGTGGTTCTGTTCGGCTCCGATGTCGGACGGATTCCTGGTGCTGGCGCGGACGGCGTCCGGCGGGGGCGACGGCGGGCTGACGTGTTTCCTCGTTCCGCGCGTTCTCGAAGACGGTTCCCGCAACGTCTTTCGTCTCCAGCGGTTGAAGGACAAGCTGGGCAATCGGTCGAATGCCTCCGCCGAGGTCGAGTTCGACGGGACGTGGGCGCGTCGGGTCGGCGAGGAGGGGCGCGGGGTAAGGACCATCCTCGGCATGGTGGCGGCGACCCGGCTGGACTGTGTGCTGGGGTCGGCGGGGCTGATGCGGCAGGCGGTGGCGCAGGCGGTCCATCACTGCTCCCATCGTGCGGCGTTCGGCGGGAAGCTCGTCGACAAGCCGTTGATGCGCAACGTGCTGGCGGATCTGGCGCTGGAGTCGGAGGCCGCGACCACGCTCGCGCTGCGGCTCGCGGCGGCGTGCGACGACGGGGGCGAGCAGGAGCAGGCGTTTCTTCGGATCGCTGTTCCGGCGGCCAAGTACTGGGTGACCAAGCGCTGTGCTCCGGTGGCGGTGGAGGCGTCGGAATGTCTCGGTGGAAACGGTTACGTGGAGGAGTCGGGGATGCCCCGGCTGGTGCGGGAGTCGCCGCTGAACTCGATCTGGGAGGGCGCGGGCAACGTCCAGGCATTGGATGTGCTGCGCGCGTTGCAGCGGGAGCCGCAGGCGTTGAACGCCTATCTCCACGAAGTGGGCCGGGCGCGGGGGGCCGACCATCGGCTGGACGGCGCGATCAAGGATCTGTTGACGCACCTGGCCGATCTGGAGGGGGTCGAGGGGCGGGCCAGGCGGCTGGCGGAGCGGTTCGCTCTGGTGCTCCAGGGGTCGCTGCTGGTGCGGTTCGCGCCGCCCGCCGTGGCGGACGCGTTCTGCGCCTCGCGGCTGGGCGGGGACGGGGGCGCGGCCTTCGGGACGTTGCCGAACAGCCTGGGCCTGGCGGCGCTCGTCGAGCGGGCCGCTCCCGGGGAGTGACGTCCGGTCGCTGAGAAAGTGTGGGAAACAGGAAGCGGGGGTGGTGCTGCGCCGACACGGCACCACCCCCGCCGCAATGGCCCTGCGAGGCCAGAATCGCCGCTCGGGACGGCGTGGCTCAAGTTTCAAACAACCTGTGGATGTTCACCAGGGTTGCAGGGGGTTGCAACTTTCGGCTGTTGTGACCGGAGTGTGTCCCTCCGTCACGAACGGACGGCAAGATGGGATGTCTCAGTAAGACCGGAAACAGTCGGCGCAGGCGCTTGACATCCGGTTCTCAGCTCGTGTCCAACGCCGGGAGGCCCAGTGGCGATGCCGCCGATGAACGTGCCGCAGCTCGCGGCCGTCGACGCCGCGCGGGCGGCGCGGGTGCTCAACGAGGTACGTGACGCCCGGCTGGCCGGCCAGCGGGTGCGCGTCGCGCCGCGTCCGGTGATCGAGCAGTCGTGGGAGCGCTTGCTGCGCAGTGGCGTCGATCCGGAGCGTGATGTGCGATCGGGGCTGCTGAGCTCCGACGAGGTGCGGCGGCGGCGTGAGGAGTCGCCGTTGCGCGAGGTGCTGCCGGTGTTGCGGGAGGGCTTGCTGTCGGTTGCGGACGTCGCCCACCACATCATGGTGGTCGCCGACGGGGAGGGCCGGGTGCTGTGGCGCGAGGGCTGCGGCCCGGTGCTGCGCAAGGCCGACGGGCTCGGCTTCGAGCTGGGCGCGGACTGGGGCGAGGCGGTGGTGGGCACCAACGGCGTGGGCACGCCGGCGGTGGTGCGCCGGCCCGTGCAGGTGTTCGCCGGCGAGCATTTCGTGCGGTCGCACGCCGCCTGGACCTGCGCGGGCGCGCCGATCACCGACCCGCGCAACGGCCGGCTGCTGGGCGTCGTCGACGTCAGCGGGCCGCTGGAGACGATGCACCCGGCCACTCTCGCCTGGGTCGACTCGGTGGCCAAGCTCGCCGAGTCGAGGCTGCGCGAGAGGCATCTCGGTTCGTTGGAGCGGTTGCGTGCGGTGGCGGCTCCGGCGCTGGCCCGGATCGGCGGCCGGGCGGCGGCGGTGGACGGCGAGGGCTGGACGGCCGCGGTGACCGGGATGCCGTACACGAGCCGGATCGCACTCCCCAAGTCGCCGTCCCCCGGGCGTCGGTGGCTGCCGGCGCTGGGGCTGTGCACCCTCGAGCCGTTGGCGGGGGGTTGGCTGGTGCGGTCGGTGGACGAGGCGGCGGGGCGGCCGCCGAGCGGTCGGAGCCGGATCGTGCTGGATCTGACCAGACCCCGGCGGTGGTCGGTGACGGTGTCGGGGGACGCGGGCTCGTGGTCCCACGAACTCAGTCCCCGGCATGCGGAATTGCTGTATCTGCTGGCGGCGCAGCGCGGGGGGCGCAGCGCGGCGGAGCTCGCGCAGGACATGTTCGGCGACGCGGACCGTACGGTGACGGTGCGGGCCGAGATGTCCCGGGTGCGGCGTTACCTGGGGGGATTTCTGGAACACAGGCCGTATCGTTTCTGCGAGGACGCCGAGGTCGACGTGCTGCTGCCCGCGGATCCCGGGGGACTGTTGCCCCATTCGACCGCGCCGGCGGTGGTCAGAAACAGAACGTCGTCACCGTAGCAACGGTGATTCATCCGCGTTCTTCCTGCAGCGTCTTCCGCATATTTGCGCGGACTTCGTCCTCCAGGGCAGCTGACTGCCGTAGCATCGCCCTACGGGTCACCCCACCTGCTCCTCTGTCAACGTATGGATCATCAGGCGCAGTTGGCCCGCCTCGGGAGGGCGAATGAGACAGCGCGGCCGACACCGCCGGCGCAGGCGCGGCAGGGCACTGCGGGCGTTCCTGTCCGGAACCGCTCTCGCCCTGACCGCCGCCGCCACCGTGATCAGCGCTTCCCAGGCGACGGTCACCCATGACGGCCCGGGGGAGCTGAAGCCGCTCACCGCGGCGTCCGAGGTCGCCGAGCTGCGGCTGACGGAGAACATGGTGCCGCAGGCCTCCCTGGACCGGCTCGCGGCCGGGATGGGCCGGCCGGTCGGCGTCAGCGCGGTGCTGGAGGGCGCCGACCGCACCCTGCGGGACGCCATCGACTGCTCGTCCGCCGAGCGGCGGGCCCTGCCGGCGGCCCCCACGGCCACGCGCGCGTACTGCTGGAACACCGACGACACGGCGGGCTGGCGTCCCGGCGCGGTCACCACGTCGGGGGACGCGGACGACGACGGCGTGTGGGGCTCGAACCGGGTGATCCTCTCCGGCTGGTCGCGCAGCGGCGGCGGGGCGGACCGGGGCCTGGCCCGGGTCGGCTTCGTGAACGCCGGCGATCTCGGCCGCCTCTCCTACACCTGGGCGCTGCTCGCCGTCCCGGTGGACGACGGTCGGGACTACCGCGGGCTGGTCTCGCACGTCTCCGGCATGGTCTGGTACCAGGACAAGCTGCTGGTCACCGCGGACGACGGGGACCGGTCCGCGCTGTACGTGTACGACATGAACCGTGTGCAGCGCGCCACGGTCGCCGCTGACGCGGTGGGCCGGGTGCCGGGCGGCTGGTCGGCGCACGGATACGGTTTCGTGCTGCCGGCCGTCGGCTCCTACGAGCTGAGCGGCGGCCCGGGCGCGCCGCATCCCTCGACCGTCTCCCTCGACCGCAGCACCGCGCCGGACAGCCTGGTCGCCGGGGAGTGGACGCTCGACGACGGCGACCGCGGCGCCCGTCTGTGGCGCTACCCGTTCAGCACCGCGCCCGGCCATGCGGGTCTGCTCGCCACCGGTCCGAGCGGGCGGGCGACGGCGTCCGAGGCCTACACGACGAAGATCACGGGGGTGCGCGGCGTGCTGTCCTACGACGCGCAGTGGTACGTGACCCGCGCCGCCGGCCCTGACGACGAGCACGGGACGCTGTGGCGGCAGAGCCCCGGCGGGACGGACCGCGAGCGCAGGTCCGGCGACGACAAGGACGGCGGCTCGGGCGCCGCGGAGTGCGGTGCGGCCGGCCGGCACAGCTGCTGGAGCACGCAGACGGAGTCCCTGTCCTACTGGGCGTCGACCGGCGAGGTCTGGACGCAGTCGGGCCGGGCGCTGTTCGCGCTGCCGCTGGCCTCGATCGACAGAATGTCGCGGTGATGGTTCCCTGGCGGGCATGACGAACATCCCCGTGACCACCTGGTCCCTGGAGCAGACCGATCCCGGCGACCTCCTGCCGGCCGCCGCGCCCGAGGGCGATGTGCGGATCGTCCGCTCCGAGGTCCCCTCCCCCGAGTTCAGCCGTTTCCTGTACGCGTCCGTCGGCGGGGACATTCGCTGGATCGACCGGCTGCGCTGGACGTACGCGCAGTGGCGGGAGCATCTGGACCGTCCCGGGGTGGAGACGTGGGTCGCCTACGAGCGGGGCACCCCGGCCGGGTACGTGGAGCTGGAGCCGCAGGACGACGGGATCGTCGAAATCGTCTACTTCGGTTTGCTGCCGGCGTTCCGCGGGCGGCGGATCGGCGGGCACCTGCTGTCGTACGGCGCCGCCCGGGCGTGGGACCTGACCGCGCGCTGGCCGGTGCTGCCTCAGACCAAGCGGGTGTGGCTGCACACCTGCAGTCTGGACGGCGAGCACGCGATGGAAAATTATCAGCGGCGCGGTTTCACCCTGTTCGACACGAAGGTCGAGGAACAGGCCGAGGCGTCGGCTCCGGGCCCCTGGCCGGGCGCGTTCCCCGTCTGAACCGCTCTTCCTGAACCGCCCTTCCCTACCTGTGGTGACCTGCGCGGACAAGAGACCCCGCACGTCATGTGACAGAGGACACCCTTGTCTCGCATTCCGGGACAAGGATGTCCGCATCGCGGACGAAGCTGGACTGTGTCCAGATCGCCGTGACACGCTTTCGCCATGTCCGGAACTGGAATTGCCTTGGTGAGTCGGCGGCACGTCGACCTCGGCCGCATGTCCAGCGCCATCTGTCCGGCGAGCTGACGAGCCGCAGCCCCGCCCGACATCTGAGTACAGCCTCCCCCCTGCGCAACGAAGCGCACGGCTCCTGTGCGCCCGTACGCGCAGGTCGGAGCCTCTCCCCCCGTCACCCGACCACCGCCGGACGGCGCTGCGCGCCGACACCTCCCGCTGCTGTCCCGAAGGACGTATCAACCATGGCCGCCACCCCGCAGAAGCCTGCAGCCGCGACTCCCCGCCGCAAGGTGAGCCGTCACCGCGGCGAGGGCCAGTGGGCCGCGGGGCACCACACCCCGCTCAACGGCAACGAGCAGTTCAAGAAGGACGACGACGGTCTCAATGTGCGGACACGCATTGAGACGATCTACTCCAAGCGGGGCTTCGACTCGATCGACCCCAACGATCTGCGCGGCCGGATGCGCTGGTGGGGTCTGTACACCCAGCGCAAGCCCGGGATCGACGGCGGCAAGACCGCGATCCTGGAGCCGGAGGAGCTGGACGACAAGTACTTCATGCTGCGGGTGCGCATCGACGGCGGTGCGCTGACCACGCAGCAGCTGCGGGTCATCGGCGAGATCTCGCAGGAGTTCGCGCGGGGCACCGCCGACCTCACCGACCGGCAGAACGTGCAGTACCACTGGATCCGCATCGAGGACGTGCCCGAGATCTGGAACCGCCTGGAGGCGGTGGGCCTGTCCACGGTCACCGCGTGCGGCGACACCCCGCGTGTGATGATCGCCTCCCCCGTCGCCGGCATCGCCGAGGACGAGATCATCGACGGGACCCCGGCGCTGGAGGAGATGAAGCGCCGCGTCCTCGGCAACAAGGCGTACTCGAACCTGCCGCGGAAGTTCAAGACGGCCATCTCGGGCTCCCCCGTGCTGGACGTGGTCCACGAGATCAACGACGTCGCGTTCGTCGGCGTCCGCCACCCCGAGCACGGGCCGGGCTTCGACCTGTGGGTCGGCGGCGGGCTGTCCACCAACCCCAAGCTGGGCGTGCGGCTCGGCGCCTGGGTGCCGCTGGACGAGGTCCCGGACGTCTACGAGGGCGTGCTGTCGATCTTCCGTGACTACGGCTACCGGCGTCTGCGCACCCGCGCCCGTCTGAAGTTCCTGGTCGCGGACTGGGGAGCCGAGAAGTTCCGGCAGGTGCTGGAGGACGAGTACCTGCAGCGCAAGCTGGTCGACGGCCCGGCCCCGGACCAGCCGGTGGACCGCTGGCGCGACCACGTCGGCGTGCACCGCCAGAAGGACGGCCGTTTCTACGTCGGTTTCGCACCGCGGGTCGGCCGGGTGGACGGTACGACCCTGACCAAGATCGCCGAGCTTGCCGAGGCACACGGCTCGGGGCGGGTCCGGACCACCGTCGAGCAGAAGATGATCGTCCTCGACGTCGAGGAGGCGCAGGTCGCCTCGCTCGTCGAGGGACTGGAGGCGCTGGACCTCACCGCCCGGCCCTCGACGTTCCGGCGCGGCACCATGGCCTGCACCGGCATCGAGTTCTGCAAGCTGGCCATCGTCGAGACCAAGCAGCGCGGCTCCCAGCTGATCGACGAGCTGGAGCGCCGCCTGCCGGACTTCGACGAGCCCCTCACCATCAATCTCAACGGCTGCCCGAACGCCTGCGCCCGCATCCAGGTCGCGGACATCGGTCTCAAGGGCCAGCTGGTCCTCGACGAGCGGGGCGAGCAGGTCGAGGGCTATCAGGTGCACCTGGGCGGCGCGCTCGGACTCGAAGCCGGTTTCGGCCGCAAGGTCCGCGGCCTGAAGGTCACCTCGGACGAGCTTCCGGACTACGTGGAACGCGTTCTCAAGCGGTTCCAGGCGGAGCGCGAGGACGGCGAGCGGTTCGCCGTCTGGGCCTCGCGCGCCAGCGAGGAGGCCCTTTCATGAGCGAGCGGGCCGCCCCTTTCCACTGCCCCTACTGCGGCGACGAGGACCTGCGTCCGAGCGAGGCCCTGCAGGGCGGTCACGGCGCCTGGGAATGCGCGGCGTGCAACCGCGCATTCCAGCTGAAGTTCCTCGGGCTGCTGTCCCGGGGCGTTCAGCGCACCGAAACGGGAGGGGACCGGATATGACGACGCTTCAGGAAGGCCGTTCGACCGACGAGTTGAAGGCGCTGGCCGAGCAGGCCGGCCGCGATCTCGAGGACGCCTCGGCGCTCGAGATCCTGCAGTGGGCGGTGGACACCTTCGGCAGGCAGTTCTGTGTCACGTCCTCCATGGAGGACGCCGTGGTCGCCCACCTCGCCTCCCGTGTCCTCAAGGGCGTGGACGTGGTGTTCCTCGACACCGGTTACCACTTCCCCGAGACCATCGGCACCCGGGACGCGGTCGAGGCGGTGATGGACGTCAACGTCATCACCCTCACCCCGCGTCAGACGGTCGCCGAGCAGGACGCCGAGTTCGGGCCGAAGCTGCACGACCGCGATCCCGACCTGTGCTGCAAGCTGCGCAAGGTGCAGCCGTTGGAGGAGGGGCTGCGCGGCTACCGCGCCTGGGCCACCGGCCTGCGGCGCGACGAGTCGGCGACCCGGGCGAACACCCCGGTCGTCGGCTGGGACGAGAAGCGCCAGAAGGTCAAGATCTCGCCGATCGCCCGCTGGACCCAGGACGACGTCGACGCCTACATCACCGAGCACGGCGTGCTGTCCAACCCCCTGCTGATGGACGGCTACACCTCCGTCGGCTGCGCCCCGTGCACCCGCCGGGTCCTCGAGGGCGAGGACGCGCGCGCCGGGCGCTGGGCGGGACGCGGGAAGACCGAGTGCGGACTGCACGGCTGACCGCCATGACCGCGACCGCCCCGAACAGCGCCGCCCCTGTCAACACCCCCCATCCCCCTACGAACCGGGAGAACCACGTGACGACCGGAGCCACCGTCTGGCTCACGGGTCTGCCGAGTGCCGGCAAGACCACCATCGCGTACGAGCTGGCCGGCCGGCTGCGCGAGGAGGGCCACCTCGTCGAGGTGCTCGACGGCGACGAGATCCGCGAGTTCATCTCCGCGGGCCTCGGCTTCAGCCGCGAGGACCGGCACGTCAACGTGCAGCGCATCGGTTTCCTGGCCGAGCTGCTGGCCCGTAACGGAGTCAAGGTGCTCGTCCCGGTGATCGCGCCGTACGCGGACAGCCGTGCGGCCGTGCGCAAGCGCCACCAGGAGAGCGCAACCGGTTACCTGGAGGTGCACGTGGCGACTCCGGTCGAGGTGTGCTCGGTCCGTGACGTGAAGGGCCTGTACGCCAAGCAGGCCGCGGGCGAGCTGAGCGGGCTCACGGGGGTCGACGACCCCTACGAGGCGCCCGAGTCGCCCGATCTGCGGATCGAGTCCCAGGACCAGACCGTGCAGGAGTCCGCGGCGTCGGTGTACGCCCTGCTCAGCGAGAGGGGACTGGCATGACGACGACCGTCGCCGCGACCGAGGAGGGCACGGTCAGCCCGTACGCCCTCAGCCACCTGGACTCGCTGGAGTCCGAGGCGGTGCACATCTTCCGCGAGGTGGCGGGCGAGTTCGAGCGGCCGGTGATCCTGTTCTCCGGCGGCAAGGACTCCATCGTCATGCTGCACCTGGCGCTGAAGGCGTTCGCCCCGGCCGCCGTCCCCTTCTCGCTGCTGCACGTGGACACCGGACACAACTTCCCCGAGGTCCTGGAGTACCGCGACCGTGTGGTCGCCGAGCACGGGCTGCGCCTCCATGTGGCCTTGGTGCAGGAGTACATCGACCGCGGAGCGCTCAAGGAGCGTCCGGACGGGACCCGCAACCCGCTCCAGACGCTGCCGCTCACGGAGAAGATCCAGGCCGAGAGGTTCGACGCGGTCTTCGGCGGGGGCCGGCGCGACGAGGAGAAGGCGCGCGCCAAGGAGCGGGTGTTCTCCCTGCGCGACGAGTTCTCGCAGTGGGACCCGCGCCGCCAGCGTCCCGAGCTGTGGAACCTGTACAACGGCCGCCACGCCCCCGGCGAGCACGTCCGGGTCTTCCCGCTCTCCAACTGGACCGAGCTGGACGTCTGGCAGTACATCGCCCGCGAGGGCATCGAACTGCCGGAGATCTACTTCGCGCACGAGCGCGAGGTGTTCCGGCGGGCCGGCATGTGGCTGACCGCCGGCGAGTGGGGCGGTCCCAAGGCCGGGGAAACGGTCGAAAAGCGTCTCGTGCGTTACCGCACCGTCGGTGACATGTCCTGCACCGGGGCCGTCGACTCCGACGCGGTGACGCTGAACGACGTCATCGCCGAGATCGCCGCCTCCCGGCTGACCGAGCGCGGCGCGACCCGCGCCGACGACAAGATGTCCGAGGCCGCGATGGAAGACCGCAAGCGCGAGGGGTACTTCTAAGCATGAGCACCATCACCGCCGAGGAACTCTCGGCCACGACCCTGTTGCGGTTCGCCACCGCGGGCTCCGTCGACGACGGCAAGTCCACCCTGGTGGGCCGGCTGCTGCACGACTCCAAGTCGATCCTGAGCGACCAGCTGGAGGCCGTCGAGCGCGCCTCGGCGAGCCGCGGTCAGGAAGCGCCCGACCTGGCGCTCCTCACCGACGGGCTGCGCGCCGAGCGCGAGCAGGGCATCACCATCGACGTGGCCTACCGCTACTTCGCCACGCCCCGACGGCGGTTCATCCTGGCCGACACCCCGGGACACGTGCAGTACACCCGCAACATGGTGACGGGCGCCTCCACCGCGGAGCTCACGGTGATCCTGGTCGACGCCCGCAACGGCGTCGTCGAGCAGACCCGCCGGCACGCGGCGATCGCGGCCCTGCTCCGGGTTCCGCACGTCGTCCTCGCCGTCAACAAGATGGACCTGGTCGACTACCGGGAGCCGGTGTTCGCGGCGATCGCCGAGGAGTTCACGGCGTATGCCAGCGAGCTGGGCGTGCCCGAGGTGACCGCGATCCCGATCTCGGCGCTGGCCGGCGACAACGTGGTGGATCCGTCGGCGAACATGGACTGGTACGGCGGGCCGACGTTCCTGGAACACCTGGAAACGGTTCCGGTCAGTCACGACCTCGCGCACTGCCACGCCCGGCTGCCCGTCCAGTACGTGATCCGGCCGCAGACCGCCGAGCACCCGGACTACCGGGGCTACGCGGGCCAGATCGCGGCGGGCACCTTCCGGGTCGGCGATCCGGTGACCGTGCTGCCCTCCGGTCGCACGTCGACGATCTCCGGCATCGACCTGCTGGGCGAGCCGGTGGACGCGGCGTGGACGACGCAGTCGGTGACCGTGCTGCTCGCGGACGACGTCGACGTCTCGCGCGGCGACCTGATCGTGCCCACCAAGGACGCGCCGGCGACCACCCAGGACGTCGAGGCGACCGTGTGCCATGTCGCCGACCAGCCGCTGACCGTCGGGCACCGGGTGCTGATCAAGCACGGCACCCGCACCGTCAAGGCGATCGTGAAGGACATCCCGTCCCGTCTCACGCTCGACGACCTGTCCCTGCACCCGCACCCGGGACAGCTCGTCGCCAACGACATCGGTCGGGTGAAGATCCGCACCGCGCAACCGCTTCCCGTGGATTCCTACGCCGACTCGCGCCGTACGGGCTCGTTCATCCTGATCGACCCGGCCGACGGCACGACCCTCACCGCGGGCATGGTCGGCGAGTCGTTCGCGTCGCCGGAGCCGGTCAAGGACGCGGCCGACGACGACGGCTGGGACTTCTGACCATGGCCGCGACCGACGTGTACGCGACATTCGCGAAGGAGGGCGGCCGGGTCGGCAGCGGCGCCCTCGGCAGCGGGCAGGGCGGCGTCGCGCGATGTGCGGGCTGACGTCCGCGCTCCGCCTGCGCGCCCCCTCGCCCCGCCCGCCGTCGTCGACACGACGAAAGCCCTTTGCCGACCTCCCGGCCACGACCTGAGAGACCGTGACCGCCGGGCCGACGAGAGGAACCCCTCCCGGTGCCTGCCACTCTCCCCCTGTCACGGCTTCGCCGCGGCGTCGCGGCCCTGGCGGCCCTGCCCCTGCTCGCCCTCGCGGCCTGCGGCTACGGTTCGCAGGCCAAGGACGGCAACGCCAACGAGCAGGTCGCCGCGGGGGCGCAGAAGATCGACGGGCTCGACACCGTGCGGATCGGGTACTTCGGCAACCTGACGCACGCGACCGCGCTCGTCGGCCGGGAGCAGGGCATCCTCCAGAAGGCGTTGGGCGCCACCAGGGCGTCGTACGCGACGTTCAACGCGGGCCCCTCGGAGATCGAGGCGTTGAACGCCGGCTCCCTCGACATCGGCTGGATCGGTCCGTCGCCGGCGATCAACGGGTACGCCAAGTCCGACGGCAGGAGCCTGCGAATCGTGGGGGGTTCGGCGTCCGGCGGGGTGAAGCTGGTGGTGAATCCGGACAAGATCACCTCGCTGGAGGACGTCAAGGGCAAGCGGATCGCCACGCCTCAGCTCGGAAACACGCAGGATGTGGCGTTTCTGAACTGGATCGCGAAACAGGGCTGGAAGGTCGACGCGCAGAGCGGCAGGGGTGACGTGACCGTCGTGCGCAGCGACAACAAGGTGACGCCGGACGCGTTCAGGTCGGGCTCGGTGGACGGCGCATGGGTGCCGGAGCCGACGGCCTCGAAGCTGCTCGCCGAGGGCGGCAAGGTGCTGCTGGACGAGGCGTCGCTGTGGCCCGGGAAGAAGTTCGTGATCACGAACGTCATCGTGTCGCAGAAGTTCCTCGAGCAGCACCCGAAGGTGGTGGAGGCCGTGCTGAAGGGCTCGGTGGAGACCAACAGGTGGATCGGCGCGAACCCGGCGAAGGCGAAGGCCGCGGCGAACCGGCAGCTGGAGACGGACTCCGGCAAGGCGCTGCCCGCCGACGTGCTGGACCTGGCGTGGCAGTCGATCCGGTTCACCGACGACCCGCTGGCGGCCACCCTCGGCGTCGAGGCGGCGCACGCGGTCGACGCGGGTCTGCTGAAGAAGCCCGACCTGCAGGGCATCTACGACCTGACGATCCTGAACAGGGTCCTCGAGGCCGAGGGCGAGCCCGCCGTCGACGACGCCGGTCTGGGTGTCGACCGACCGAAGTCCCGATGAGTTCCCAGGAGGTGACGACCATGGCCACGACCTTCGCCAAGGCCGCCGAGCCCACCGAGTCCGCGGCGTACGCGGCACGCCTCGACCACGTCTCGAAGTCCTTCGCGGGTCCGGGCGGGCAGCAGCTCGTCCTGGACGACATCACGCTCGACGTCGCGCCCGGCGAGTTCGTCACCCTGCTCGGGGCGTCGGGCTGCGGCAAGTCCACCCTGCTGAACCTGGTGGCGGGGCTCGACCGGCCCACCGTCGGGTCCATCACCACGAACGGCCGCCCCGCGCTGATGTTCCAGGAGCACGCGCTGTTCCCGTGGCTGACGGCGGGCAAGAACATCGAGCTCGCCCTGAAGCTGCGGGGGGTCGCGAAGCCCGAGCGGCGCGGCAAGGCCGAGGAGCTGCTCGAGCTGGTCCGGTTGAAGGGCGCGTACGGAAAGCGTGTTCACGAGCTTTCCGGCGGTATGCGGCAGCGGGTGGCCATGGCCCGCGCGCTGGCGCAGGAGAGTCAACTGCTGCTGATGGACGAGCCGTTCGCGGCGCTCGACGCCATCACGCGGGACGTGCTGCACGACGAGCTCACCCGGATCTGGGGGGAGACGGGGCTGTCCGTCCTGTTCGTGACGCACAACGTGCGCGAGGCGGTGCGGCTCGCCCAGCGCGTCGTCCTGCTGTCCTCCCGGCCCGGCCGGGTGGCGCGCGAGTGGACGGTGGACATCCCGCAGCCGCGCCGCATCGAGGACGCCCCTGTTGCGGAACTGTCCCTCGAGATCACCGAAGTCCTGCGTGGGGAGATCCGCCGTCATGGCCAGCACTGAGACGACGTCGCCGGGCGCGAAGCCGACGGGAACGAGCACGACCGTGGACGGGACGACCATGGACGGGACGACCATGGACAGGACGACCGTGACGAAGACGACGGTGTCGAAGGACACGGCGACGGAGCGCGCCGCGGCGGAGGCGCAGGCCACCGGGCTGGCCGGCGTGGAGGCGGGTCTCGACGCGCTGGACGTCGTCGCGCCCACCGCGCGGGCGCCCTTCCGGCGGACCCTCGTCGACAAGGTCCTGCCGCCGGTCGTCGCGACGGCGCTGCTGCTGGCCGTCTGGCAGATCACCTTCAAGACGGTCGACGACCCGACCAAGCTGGTCTCCCCGCTGGACGTCTGGCACACGCTCCGCCAGGCGTGGCTCCAGGGCGAGCTGCTCGGCTACATCTGGACGAGCGTCTCGCGAGGACTGCTCGGCTTCGCGTTCGCCCTGGCGATCGGCACGCCGCTGGGTCTGCTGGTGGCGCGGGTGAAGTTCGTGCGGGCGGCCATCGGCCCGATCCTGTCCGGCCTCCAGTCGCTGCCGTCGGTGGCGTGGGTGCCGCCGGCGGTGCTGTGGCTGGGCCTGAACAACTCGATGATGTACGCCGTGATCCTGCTGGGCGCGGTGCCGTCCATCGCCAACGGACTGGTCTCCGGGGTCGACCAGGTGTCGCCGCTGTTCCTGCGGGCCGGCCGAACGATGGGCGCGACGGGGCTGAAGGGCACCGTGTACATCACGTTGCCGGCCGCGCTGCCGGGGTATGTGGCGGGTCTGAAGCAGGGCTGGGCGTTCTCGTGGCGCTCGCTGATGGCGGCGGAGATCATCGCCTCGTTCCCCGATCTCGGCGTCGGCCTCGGACAGTTGCTGGAGAACGGGCGCAACGCCAGTGACATGTCGATGGTGTTCGAGGCGATCCTGCTGATCCTGTTCGTCGGCATCGCGATCGACCTGCTGATCTTCAGTCCGCTCGAGCGGTGGGTGCTGCGCAGCCGCGGCCTGCTGGTGAAGAGCTGACGCCCATGCACAGGAAACCGGTTCTCCCCGCCCTGGTGGTGATCGCCCACGGCAGCCGTGATCCGCGGCATGCCGCGACCGTCCACGCCCTGGTGCGGCGAGTGCGGTCGCTGCGCCCGGGATTGCGTGTAGAGACCGGTTTCCTCGATTTCAACGTCCCGTCCGTGCACGGGGTGCTGGAATCGCTGGCGGCGGACGGCGTCCGGGACGTCGTGGCGCTGCCGCTGCTGCTGACGCGCGCGTTCCATGCGAAGGCGGACATCCCGGCGGTGCTGCGGGACGCGCCGCCGCAGCTGCGGATCAGGCTGGCCGACGTGCTCGGACCCTCGCCGCTGCTGCTCTCCGCGCTGGAACGGCGGTTGTACGAGGCGGGGCTGTCGCCCGCCGACAGGTCCTCGACCGGGGTCGTGCTGGCCTCGGCGGGATCCTCCGACCCGGAGGCGATCGCAGTGATCGCAGAAATCGCGCGGGAGTGGCGGCGCACCGGTTGGTGTGCCGTGCGGCCTGCGTTCGCCTCCGCTTCTCTGCCGCGCACCGAGGACGCGGTCCGCGAGCTGCGGGCGCTGGGGTGTGCCCGGGTCGCTGTCGCGCCGTACGTCCTGGCCCCTGGTTTCCTGCCGGACCGCATCGCCCGCGGGGCGGCCGGGGCGGACGTCCTGGCCGACGTGCTGGGCCCGGCGCCGGAGGTGGCCCGGGTGCTTCTGGAACGTTACGAAACGGCTCGGACACCGGCGCTGGCGGCCCTGGGGGCGTGAGGAGGCGGGGCCGGACAGCCCGACGGGGCGAGCCGGCCCGACAGGGGCCGGCGGGTCCGGCAGGGGCGAGCGGGTCCGGCAGCCGCGAGCGGGCTGTGAGCTTCCCGTTGGGCCACCGCCGCCGCCCCGGCCACCAGCCGCCGCACCTGCCGTGCCACACCCTGCCGCACACGGACCCGCGGAACGGACCGGTCGGACCGAACGAACCGGTCGGGGTCGGTCGGACCGAACGAACCGAACGAACCGGTGGGGTCGGTCGGACCGGTCGTCAGTCGTGTGTCCGGACGGCGCCCCGGCGCGGGTCGCGGCCGCTCGCCGCGAGCGCCCGTTCGAACACCGGCGCGTCCTGTGCCACCGGCACGGCAGGGGCGAATCCGTCGTAGCGGCGGTAGAGGTCGCCGTGCCGTTCGACGACGTCGAGGACGAACCGGGCCGCGTCGTCGGAGAGCCGGAACTCCTGGCCCGTGGCGACCGCCACGTCCCACCCGTGCACCGCCGTTTCCGCGACGATCAGCGCGGCCACCTCGGCGGCGGGCGTCGCGGCCGTCCCGAGGTCGATCTCGCCCTCCCACACCGCCGGGTCCGCCCAGGCGGCGACGGCCCGGTCGAGCTGCTCGACGTACGCCTTCGCCCACTGCGGGTCGGCGGTGACGTCACGGCCGGTCAGCTCGTCGGGCAGCGGCTTGCGCAGGGCGCGGTGCTCGAGGCCGTGGGAGGTGTACAGAACCCAGTGGCCGACCAGTGCGCGCAGGGTCCAACCGGGGCAGTGCGTGGGGTCGTTGAGCCGTTCCGCGGGGACGCCGCGGGCCACGCGCGACGCCTCGGCGGCGCATTCGGACAGGTACCGGTGGGTCTGCTCATGTGTCATGCCGTCACGCTACGGAGTGCGATCCTCAGGGTCTTGAAGGAACGCGACAGCCGCGTCGGCCTGTTCGAGCAGGTCCGTCAGCGGCAGGGAACCAGGCGCCCGCCGCTCCCGGGCGAACTCGTTCGCAAGCCGTTGCAGCAACTCGTTCAGCGGGGTGGGCACGCCGTGCAGGCGGCCGAGGAGCACGATCTCGCCGTTGAGGTGGTCGGCCTCGATGGTCCCGGTGCCGCGGCTGAGGGACTGCCAGGAGGATCCGCCGCCCCGGGGAGCGCCGTCGAGCGGGACGAGGGTGATCTTGTCGCCGCGTGCGGCCCGCTGTTCGTCGGCGCTCGCGTACGGGATGCCGGCGGCGCGCAGCACGCTCTCGCCCTCGGCCCGCACGCGCGCGTACAGCGCCTCGGCGCGGGGGTCGCCGACCGGCCCGCTCACCGCTTCCAGGGCGTTGGCGAGGTTCGACAGGAGTTTGGCGTACTGCCAGCGGGAGACGTCCGGTGCCACGGGCGCCTCGAAGCGGGCCTTCTCCAGGTCCGCGGCGACACGGCGGACGGTGTCGTCGACGCCGTGCGGATGGCGGCCGAGGTGCAGGATGCCGGTGAGGGGGGCGCCCGCCGCGGCGATCATGCCGGGGTCGACGTGGGTGGACGGCAGCCAGACGCACACGCCGTAGACGTGCCGGAAACGGCGCAAGGCCAGACGCGGGCTCTCGACGCCGTTCTGGGCGCAGAACAGCGGCAGCCGCTCGGCCGCGGCGCCGCCGCCCTCGACCGGGACCGGTCCCCACGTCCGCAGGGCCGACTCGGCGTCCTGGGTCTTGACGGCGAGGACGAGGACGTCGTCGGCACGCAGAACGCCGAGTTCGGCGGGGCTCTCGACCACGGGCAGCCGGAACGTCAGCAGGCCCTCCGGGACGCGCAGCCGCAGTCCGTCTGCTGCGAGCGCCGCCCGGTGCGCACCGCGTGCGACCAGCACGACCTGCTGCCCGGCCTCCGCCAGCCGTCCGGCGATCGTGCCCCCGACCGCCCCTGCCCCGATGATCACGTAGCGCATGGGTCGAGCCTCGCACAGCCGTCCGGGTCGGCGGGCGGAATTCGTCGGCGGGGCAGCGATTCCCGGCGGTGAGAGGCCCGGTGAAGAAACCGATGAAGAAACCGGTGCCGCTGGGTGTTCCGCCGTACCGCCGATGTTGCCGCGGTACCGCTGGTGTTTCGGCCCCACCGCCCGGTGTTTCCGCGGCGCCGCCCGGTGTTTCCGCGGCGCAGCCGGATGTTTCCGCCCTACCGGCGGATGCACGGGCCCTACCGGCTGCCACCGTGCGCGCACCCGGCGCGCCGCACGCGGGCTCTGTGCGAGCCCCGCACGCGGCCTCTGCGCGAGCCGGACGCACGCCGCGCGCAGCCCCGCGGGCGCGGACGCACCCGCACCCGCACCCGCCGACGCGGCCGCCGCGTCCCGCCCCGCTGCGTCCGCCCGTCCCGGCTGCAGGGCCGCCGCCAGCCCGCCTCAGGGCTGTGTCATCTCCACGAGCTTCAGGACGGTGTTCCAGTTGCGGGTGGTGGCGATCAGCCCCTTGTTCACGCGGGGCCTCGCGAGCTGCTCGGCGAGGGTGGAGCGGCCGAGGCCGTCGGGGGCGTACAGGTACAGGACGCGGTCGCCGAGGCGGAAGTCCTCGGGGAGGTGGGCGGCGCGGTCGATGCCGACGAAGCGCTCCTCGTCGACGGGCCCGGAGAAGTAGGTGGCGTGGAGCTGCTTGGCCTCCAGTTCGGCGGCCGGGAACGGGCAGGCGTCGGCGACGGCCCGCAGATAGGCGTGGTCGCGCACGAGGACGCCCACGGTGAAGCCGAAGCGTTTCTCGATCGCCGCCGTGAGTCCGGCGGCGAGGCTCTCCTCGTCGCCGTGGGCGCTGGAGAAGACGGCCTGGCCGCTCTGCAGGTAGGTGCGCACGTCGCCGTGGCCGAGCTCCTCCAGCAGGGCGCGCAGCTCGGCCATGGGGAGCTTCCTGTTGCCGCCCACGTTGATGCCGCGCAGCAGGGCCGCGTACGTCGTCGTCATCCGCTCAGACTATGCGGCCGCCGTGCCCCGTGGGGGTGAGCACGACGACCGCGGCCCGGACGGGGGGCCGGGCGAAACTCTCGCCGATCGACGGCCCGCGGAGCAACCTCTTACCGACTTCTCCACAGGCCTGTGACGCGTTGAGCAAATTTCCGAAACGACATATCCGGTCTTCAGCGGCGACTGCACCCTGATCGCCGCCCCCGAGATCCGTCGATAGGTGTAAGGGGTCACTGTCCTCCTCAGCGGTGAGAGGGCGCGGTCCGAGGGGAGGACTCATCTGCCCGGGACTTCACCGGGCAGCACGACGAGACGGCTTTATCCAGGCCATACCTTCGAATCGAAAGGTGGCGGCAGGGGGCTTCCACCGCATCACAAGAGGGCAGGCCCGTCATGGGGAACGGAGATACGAGGGTGCGGGGCTTCGCCGCGCGGGCAGGCGGCTGGAGCGCCCGGCACCGATGGGCCGCCGTGGGCATCTGGGTGCTGTTCGTCGTCCTGGCCATGGGGATCGGCTCGGCGGCCGGCACCGTCGAGGTCAAGGAGAGCGACCAGCTCGGGGGCGAGACGCACACGGCCGCCAAGATCATCGAGGACGCCGGGATCGAGGAGCCGGCCAGTGAGACCGTGCTCGTCCAGGCGAAGGACGGCTCGCTCAAAGCCACCGACCCGGAGTTCAAGGCCGCGGTCAGCGCGGTCGTCTCGGCCGTCGGCAAGACCGGCCGGGTCACCGACGTGACCTCGCCCTACGACACGCGGACGATCTCCAAGGACGGCCGCAGCGCGCTCGTGCAGTTCGACATGCGCGGTGACTCCGACACCGCGGGCGAGCGGGTGGAGCCGGTTCTCGACGCCGTCGCGGCCGTGCAGAAGGAGCACTCCTCGCTGCGCATCGAGGAGATCGGCGGCGCCAGCATGATGAAGACGTTCGACGACGCGTTCGGCGACGACTTCCAGCAGGCCGAGTACTCCGCGGTGCCGGTGGCGCTGGGCATCCTGCTGATCGCCTTCGGCGCGCTGGTGGCGGCGCTGCTGCCGGTGGCCCTCGCGGTCACCGCGATCATGGCGACGATGGGTCTGATGAGCATCGTCAGCCACTTCCAGCCGATGGACGACACCGCGAGCTCGGTGATGCTGCTGGTCGGTCTGGCCGTGGGCGTCGACTACTGCCTGTTCTACCTCCGCCGGGAGCGCGAGGAGCGGGCCGCGGGACGTGATCCGGAAACCGCTCTCAGGATCGCTGCGGCGACCAGCGGCCGTGCCGTGATCGTCTCCGGCGTCACCGTGTGCGTGGCGATGGCGGGCATGCTGTTCACGGGGCTCGCCACGTTCGAGGCGATGGGTCTGGCCTCCTTGATGGTGGTCGCGGTCGCCATGATCGGTTCGGTGACCGTGCTGCCGGCGCTGCTCTCGTTGCTCGGCCACCGGGTGGAGAAGGGCCGGATTCCGTTCCTGCACCCCGACAAGCGCCGCAGGAGCGGCAAGGGCGGCCGGGCCGCGCAGGGCAGCCGGTTCTGGAGCGCGGTGCTCAAGGCAGTCCTCGCCAAGCCCGGCGTCTCGCTGGTCGTCGCGGCCGGCGCACTGCTCGCGATCGCCGCTCCGGCGGTCGGCATGAAGACCCAGAACCTCACCCTGGACCAGGAGTTCGGCGACTCGCTGCCGATCGTGCAGACGTACAACCGGGTCAACGACGCCTTCCCGGGCGGCTCCGAGCCGGCCGAGGTGATCGTCAAGGCGGACGACATCAACGCCCCGGACGTGCAGGCGGCGCTCCAGGCGTTCAAGGAGCGGGCCGTGACGTCGGGCGCCTCCCGGGGGCCGGTCGAGATCAAGCTGCACGACGCGCAGAACATCGCGTACGTGTACGTGCCGCTGGTCGGCGGCTCCGATCTGGACGAGGCGGGTGCGAGCCTTGAGAAGCTGCGCGACGAGGTGCGGCCCGCGACGCTCGGCACGGTGGACGGGGTCCAGGCGCCGATCACCGGACAGGTGGCCGGTTCGCAGGACTTCAACGACCAGCTGGCCGGAGCGGTCACCCCGGTCTTCGCGTTCGTCGTGGTCTTCGCCTTCCTGCTGATGCTGCTGTCGTTCCGCTCGCTCACCGTCGCGATCACCTCGATCGTGCTCAACCTGCTGTCGGTGGGCGCGGCCTACGGCATCCTCGTCGCGGTGTTCCAGCACGGCTGGGGTGCGTCGCTGGTGGGCGCGGAGGGCGTCGGCGCGATCATCACCTGGCTGCCGCTGTTCCTGTTCGTGATCCTGTTCGGTCTGTCGATGGACTACCACGTGTTCGTCGTCTCCCGGATCCGCGAGGCGCGGCTGCGGGGGCGTTCGACGAACGAGGCGATCGAGCACGGCGTGGTCACCACGGCGGGTGTGGTCACCAGCGCCGCCGTCATCATGGTCGCCGTGTTCGCGATCTTCGGGACGCTGTCCATGCAGTCGATGAAGCAGATGGGCGTGGGTCTCGCGGCGGCGGTCCTGATCGACGCGACGATCATCCGCGGTGTGCTGCTGCCGGCCGTGATGGCGCTGCTCGGCGAGCGCAACTGGTATCTGCCGAAGTGGCTGCACTGGCTGCCGGACCTCACGCACGACGAGTCGCCCGAGGCCGTCGCGCCGGCCGCGCGGGACGACGAGGACCGGCCGGTGCGGGTCTGACGCCCTGCCGGTCTCCGCAAGGCGGTCGTCCTGAGGGCCCGTCGACTTCTCCGGGAGTCGGCGGGCCCTTCCCGTGCCCGGTTCAGCCGTGTGTCCTGCCGAGTCGGGCCTCGGCGAGTTCGGCCTTGACGAGTTCGGCCTCGACGAGGTCGGCGGCCCGCGCTGTGCCGCCCTCCGCGGCCATGTCCGCCTGGAGCGCCGTGAGCCGGCGGGCGACCTCGGGATCGTCGACGAGTGCGAGGGCGGCCTCGCGCAGGGCCTCGGCCGTGGCGTGCTCCGTGTCGATCCGCCGGGCCACGCCGAGCCCCTGGAGGACGTCCGCGTTGCCGAACTGGTCCACGGCCTGCGGGACGGCGATCATCGGCGTGGCTGTGGCCAGCCCCTCCTGGCTGCCGCCGGCGCCCGCGTGGGTGACGAACAGGTCGACCTGCCGCAGCACCGCCAACTGCGGGACCCAGGACCGCACTTCGACGGAGTCGGGCACCTCGCCCAGCACGGCCGGGTCGACGCGCGCGCCGATCTGGAGCACGAGGCGCCAGCCGGGCAGGTCGCCGAAGGCCCGTACGCACTCCCGGTAGAACTCCGGCCGGTCGGTGAAGGCCGAGCCGAGCGAGACGAGCACTGCCTTCTCGGCGTCCGCGGGCCGCCTCCACTCGCCTTCGGCGGCCCGGTCGCCCCGGCAGCCGCCGACGAACGTGTGCACCTTCTCGTCCACCCGGTCGGCGTGCGGCTGCAGCGCCCTGGGGATCAGGACGAGGGAGCGGTCCGGGCGGCCGACGAAGGCGTCCGGGTGCCGGGTGATCCCGTTCTCCTCCAACCAGGCCTGGAAACGGGCGTAGTAAGCCTTTCCGCGTTCCGTTTTCCTCGGTTCGGCCCACATCGGTTCGGCGACCTCCTCCTCGTACCCCTCCCAGGCGACGAGGTTGGGCGAGAGGGAGACGGCGGGGACGCCCCAGCGGTGGGCGAGGACGCGAGCCGGATAGGAGGTGATGTCGTGCAGCACGAGGTCGGGTTCGTCGCCGTCGTAGGCCTCGGCCAGCTGGGGCAGCGCCTGGACGGCGTCGGCCAGGAAGAGCTCCACGTGGTCGAGGAGGGCAGTCCCCCAGGCGGCGGGGTCGTCGTTCGGCGAGGGCAGCGTGGAGTGCCAGGGCTTGACCTCGGCTCCGACGCCGGCGACCTTCTCGGCGAGGTCGGGCGGTATCGCGTACGTCACGCGGTGCCCTCGGGCGACGAGTTCGCGGATCACCTCCAGGCTGGGGTTCACATGTCCGTGGGCGGCGATGGAGAACATGGCGATATGTGCGGGGCGAGGGTTCATACGCCCGACCGTAGGCGAGACGATACGTATCGTGCAACCGAAATCGGAGTGCGCCCCCCCGCCGGAGCGCGGACCGCGCGAGCGGCCCCGACCTGCGCGAACGGGACACGGGCCGAATGCGACACTGGCCGTCGGACGGTCTGATCACGCCGCCGGCGGGTCCGGGCGGCGACGACACGGAGGCGGACGATGGACGAGACGCGGGCGCGGGAGGTACTGGCCGCGGCGGGGGTGCTCGCCGGCCCGGCGGCGGACGCGCGGCTGCTCGCCCTGGGAGAGAACGCGGTGTTCGCCGCCGGCGGCCTGGCGGTGAAGGTGGGCCGTGACGCCGAACTCCTCGAACGGGCCCGCCGCGAGCTGCGCGTCGCGCTCTGGCTGGCCGAGGCGGGCGTGCCCGCGGTGCGGGCGGCCGAGCCGGAGCCCCTGCTGGTAGAGGGGCATCCGGTGACGGTGTGGCGCCGGCTGCCGGACCCGGTGCGGGAGGCCGGGCCACGGGACCTGGCCTCACTGCTGCGCCTGGTGCACACCCTGCCCGCCCCCGCGTTCGCGCTGCCCCCACGGGATCTGCTGTCGGGGGTCGAGCGCTGGCTGCGGCTCGCGGGCGATGCGATCGACCCGGCCGACGCGGCCTTTCTGCGCGCGCGGCGCGACGGCTTCGCCGGGGCCGCGTCGGCGCTCGCCCCGCGGCTGCGGCCCGGCCCGATCCACGGCGACGCGCTGGCGCGCAATGTGCACATCGGCCCCGACGGTCCGGTCCTCGTCGATCTGGAGACCTTCTCCGTCGATCTGCGCGAGCACGACCTCGTCGTGATGGCGCTCTCCCGCGACCGGTACGGCCTTCCCGCGCAGGCCTACGACGCGTTCACCGAGGCCTACGGGTGGGACGTGCGGGAGTGGGAGGGCTGTGCGGTGCTGCGGGGCGCGCGCGAGACGGCGAGCTGCGCCTGGGTCGCCCAGCACGCGCCGACGAACCCCGGGGCCGCGGCGGAGTTCCGGCGCCGGGTGGCGTCGCTGCGCGACGTGGACGAGACGGTGCGCTGGCGCCCGTTCTGAGGACGGGCGCCCCGAACCGGAGCCGGCCCCGAGAGTCGCTCCTCCTGCCGGGGACGCCGACGGGGGGTCGGGAGGGCGGCGGCGCGGCCGCTCCCCCGGCCGCGCCTCACACGCTGGGGCTGTCGACCGGCTCCCGCACCGGCCAGGACCCGTCCACCACCGCCTCCGCGTCGCCCTTGCGGCGCAGGAAGCTCTGGAAGTCCGCCGCCCACGCGGCGTACCACTCGATCTGACGGCGGTGCAGCTCCGCCGGACCGAGGCCCGCGACCTTCGGGTGGCGGTCCGCTATCGCCCCGGCCAGCCGGGCGGCGGCGAGGGCGTCGGCGGAGGCGTCGTGCGCGGAGTCGAGGCGGACGCCGTACTCGGCGCAGACCGCTTCGAGGTTGCGCTTGCCGCGCCGGTAGCGGTCGACGGAGCGGTCGATGGTGTACGGGTCGACCACCGGTGCGGGGTCGAGGCCGCCGAGGCGTTCGCGCAGCGAGGGCAGCCGGTGGCGGCGCAGTTCGGCTGACAACAGCGTGAGGTCGAAGGCGGCGTTGTAGGCGACGACCGGGACCCCGGTGCGCCAGTAGCCCGCGAGGACGTCGGCTATCGCGTCCGCGACCCGGTCGGCGGGGGCGCCTTCGGCGCTCGCCCGTTCGTTGCTGATCCCGTGGACCGCCACCGCGTCCGCCGGGATCTCCACGCCCGGGTCCGCCAGCCACTCGCGGTGTCCCAGGACCTGCCCGCCCCGGACCTCGATCACGGCTGCCGTGACGATGCGCGCCTCACGCGGGTCCGTCCCGGTGGTCTCCAGGTCGAAGCCGATCAGCAGCTCCTGGTGCCAGGCCATGTCGGCCCCCCTTCTCGGTGGTGCTTCCCCCAGTGGTCCCCACCTTCCCACGGCCCACTGACAATCAGAGGGGCGCACTCCGCTTCCCGGGGAGAGAACCGGACGTTTCAGGACACCGGCCGCGAGTCCGCCCAGGCCAGCTCGAACTCCTCGCGGTAGGCCGGGAAGAGTCCCGTCTCGTCCACCTCGCCCGGCTTGACCACCCGGCTGCCGCCCCGCAGCACCAGAACCGGCGCCTCCATGCCGCGCATGCGCCGCAGATAGGACTGGATCACCGCGATGCCGTCGGCGCCGTCGCCGTCGACGAGGTAGGCGGTGAAGCGGGGCGTCTCGTCGTACACCTGGATCTGGAAGGCGCCCGGGTCGCGCAGCCGGGAGCGGACCCGGCGCATGTGCAGGATGTTCATCTCCACGGCCCGGCTCAGCTCGCCGCGTCTCATGCCGAGTTCGCGTTCGCGGCGCTTGACGGCGCTGGAGGCGGGATTGAGGAAGAGCAGCCGGACGCGGGCGCCGCCCTCTGCGAGACGGACCAGGCGGCGGCCGGAGAAGTTCTGCACCAGCAGGTTGAGGCCGATGCCGATGGCGTCGATCCGCCGGGAGCCGTCGAAGATGTCCTCGGCGGGGAACTGGCGCAGCAGCCGCACCCGGTCGGAGTGGACGGCGACCACGTCCGCGTACCGGTCGCCGACCAGGTCCTCGACGGCGTCGACGGGCAGCCGGCGCGCCGAGGGCACGTCGCCGCTGGTGCCGAGCATCTCCAGCAGGCGCGCGGAGGCCCGTTCGGCCTGGTTCAGGACGGCCTCGGACAGGGCCCGGTTGCGGGAGACGACGTTGCGGGTCACCTCCAGCTCGTCCAGGGCGAGTTCGACGTCGCGGCGGTCGTCGAAGTACGGCTCGAAGCAGGGCCAGTGCTGCACCATCAGCTCGCGCAGCTGGGGCAGGGTGAGGAAGGAGACCACGTTGTCGTCGGCCGGGTCGAGCAAGTAGCCCTTGCGGCGGCTGACTTCGCGTACCGCGACGGCGCGCTGCACCCATTCCTGGCCGGCGGGCCCGGCCGCGGCGACCACCCACTCGTCGCCGTGGACGGGTTCGTAGACGGGGCGCAGCACGGCGGCGACGACCGCGCGCAGCCGCTGCTCGACGAGGTTCAGCCAGATGTAGGCGCGTCCGGCCCGCTGGGCGCGGGTGCGTACCTCCCGCCAGGCTTCGGTGTCCCAGTCCAGCTCCGGTCCGATGGCGTTCGTCTCCATCGGCCGGGCCAGGGACACCGTGCCGGGCGGGACGTCTGCGGAGCCTCCCTCGTGACCCTCGTCACCAGGGGGCAGCTCCAGCCCTCCCGAGCCCACCCGCGCACCGCCTTCCGCTCCCCCGAGCTCTCCCCGTCCCAACGATCAAGGAAGGGTACTCCGGGAGCGGCGGGCGGTGCAGCCGGATGGACAGGTCGTTTCTCAACTACCGTTGTTCGGCTGTCCGTTCTGTCCCGCGAGGGCGGAGGGAGTGAGCGGATTCATGGCGGTGACGTCCCTCGGGGCGAGCGAGAAGCCCTGCCAGTGGACCGGCATGGGCTGCTGGTCCTCGTCCCGGGCGATGTGGTGGAAGCCCACGTTCACCCAGGCCACGGGGTGGGTGAGGGCCTGGCCGTCGACCCACTTGTCGACCGAGTAGCCGTGCAGCGGGCTGCCGCAGTCGCGCACGTTGTTGCTGGCGTACTGCTCGCACTTGTTGTACTGCGTGAAGTACACGTCGTGCCGGGTGAAGGGGCGTCCGGAGTACTTGGAGGTGGCGCCGGGGACGAGCTCGTAGGAGCGGGCGTGGCCGTCCTTGTTCTTGCCGGTCGCACTGACGACCCGCCACCAGCGCAGGTTGGCGGCGTCGCCGGCGAGTTCCTTGGTGACGGCGGTGCGGGTGGTCTTGGTCGTGGGGCCCTGCTGTGCGCCGGCGGGCGGGCTGACCACCGAGTCGTACTGTTCCACCTTGCCGGTCGAGGAGCCGTCGAGGCCGAAGTCGAGCCGCCAGAACACGTTGTGGTTGTGGCTGGTGGCGTAGGCCTTGGCGCCCTTGCCCAGCGGCCAGCCGCGGCCGTCGCCGGCGTCGTAGTCGAAGGGCGAGAGGCTGCCGGTGGCGCCGACGTTCATGTTGATCGCGCCGTCGTCGGAGAAGCGCCACTCGGTGATGTACTCGTACCAGCCGACCTTGTTGACGGTGTAGATCAGCAGGTCCTTGCCCTGGGCCTGGTAGACCTTGTTGCCCGTGTCGGCCTGCATGCGGTAGGCGTGGCCGCGCGAACGGGTCGTCGTGCACAGGCCCTTGACGTTCTGGCTGCCGCTGAACGAGTCGGGGACCTTCACCGTCCTGATGGTGCCGCCGGGGCACTCGGCGGGGGTCATGTTGACCAGTCCCGAGCCGAAGTTGTAGTCGGTGATGTCGTTGTACTCGTTCTTGCCGTCGTCGTACGGCACGTGGATCTGGGCGATCTTGGCGCTGTTGAGGACGCGGATCGGCTTGGCCTCGCCGGGCGGCTGGTAGGAGACCTTCTCGAGGACGAGCCCGGACTTGGACTCGAAGCGCCAGCACATGCGCCAGGTGGTGCCGGTGGACAGCTTCTGTTCGATGCGGTAGGCGGCGCTGCAGTCGGCGGCGGCCGCGGGGGCGGCCTTCGGCCCGGCCGTCGCCGGG